>NZ_JACJEV010000041.1:0-37408 GCF_014164235.1 Pseudoalteromonas sp. SG44-17
GGAGCGTTATCGATTGATGCGAAATCTTTAGCAACACCGCCGTATACTTTTGCAAGTACGTTAGTGATTGCTGCAGTTAGGGTAGTTTTACCGTGGTCAACGTGGCCGATTGTACCTACGTTTACGTGCGGTTTTACGCGTTCAAACTTTGCTTTTGCCATGACGGAACCTATCAGTTTTGTGTATCTAGATTACATATGAAAATAATCCACCAGAGGTAGATTAAGTTAAATTTTTCAAATTTCAAATAGTATTTTCTGACAGATAAAGGAAGTAATCAAGAAGATTCTAAGACTGGTGCTGATAGGCAGAGTTGAACTGCCGACCTCACCCTTACCAAGGGTGCGCTCTACCAACTGAGCTATATCAGCAACACCAGAAACTGGAGCGGGCAGCGGGAATCGAACCCGCATCATCAGCTTGGAAGGCTGAGGTAATAGCCATTATACGATGCCCGCGTTAGCAACCTGTTCTTAAACTACCTCTAACCGTCAAGAATAAAGTGGTGGAGGGAGCTGGATTCGAACCAGCGAAGGCTGAGCCGTCAGATTTACAGTCTGATCCCTTTGGCCGCTCGGGAACCCCTCCACGATAATTCTTTACTAAACACTTTCGGTAAAAGGAAAGTGGTGCCGACTAACCGAGTCGAACGGTTGACCTACTGATTACAAGTCAGTTGCTCTACCAGCTGAGCTAAGTCGGCACTGCTTTAGTACGGGGCGAGATATTAGAGGAAGGTTGGTGGTGATGCAACAAGAAAATTAAAAAAAATGTGATTTTATGTGCCGAACGCTCACAAATCAGGCAAAACAGCCTGTTTTTGTTAATTTTTGCTCAATTCATACCAGTAATTGAGCCCCTTCATCACTAATTGCGGATCATAAATCGCGTCTAAAAATTGCGCTTTCAATAATGCACCATAGCCACCAGCAAAAATTAGTTGAGGTTTTTTATTGGTTAAATGTAATTTTGCTTGTTCAACAGCCCCTAAGGTTGCCACTAGCGCGCCATTTTTTAAACCATTAGGTGTGTTTACACCCAGCTCATTCGCAAAAGGCGTGTTGGCATCATCAAAAACACGCTGCGTATTCTGTGTTAATGAGCGTGTCATGAGATCAAGGCCAGGTAATATCCAGCCACCCAAATGTTGTCCTTGTGCTGTAAGTACATCAATTGTTGTGGCTGTGCCTGTGTCTATCACGATGCAATCTTGTTGCGGCCATAATTGAAAAGCAGCAATTAAACCAAGCCAGCGATCAATACCTAAATTACTAAATTGTTGATACGCACAGCTAAGGTTACTCAATTGTTTAGTCACTTTCGCTTCAAAACATGGCACCTGAAATGCCGATGCTTGTGCTAATAGTCCATTGAGTTGCTCATTTTTACCGACACTTGCATAAACCAGCTCGTTAATTTGCCGCCAAGGTAGCGCACTAACATCACACGGTTTGATTTCGCCTTGCAGGCATAGCGCTGCTTTAAGTGCTGTATTACCTACATCGATTAATAATCTCATTGAACTGCCTTGCGTAGTGAAATTTCACCACCGTAATAGCTTTTAACCTCACCATCTTGGCGAATACGAATACCACCTTGTGGATCTATGCCTTCACAGATACCACGCCAGCTTCTATGCCCAGTATTTAACTCCACACACTGTCCTGCAAAGGCGTTGAGTTCGTTCCACTGCTGATACATGTCATGCAAGCCAGTTTGACTGTACTGCGCTAATCGTTGCTCAAGGTGGTATGTTAAATGTGCCACCAGCTGATTTTTATCAATCTGTTGGCTATGTTGGCTCAAATCAGTCCACGCTTGGTCGATTTGCTGGCTGTAGCTTGTGGGCATTTGCAAATTAATACCAACGCCTATTACGAGCTGACATGGTCCTTGTGGCTGACCATCTAATTCGACCAAAACACCTGCGAGCTTTTCTTTATTAAGATAAATATCGTTTGGCCACTTGAGTTCAATATCTAACTGATACAGTGCTTTTAACGTATCGTAAACAGCTAAGCCTACTGCGATAGACATACCCATTGCGGCTTGCAGCCCGTCATCTAAGCGCCAGAAATAACTATAATACAAGTTCGCACCAAATGGAGACTGCCAAACGCGTCCGCGTCGCCCACGCCCTGCTTGCTGCATTTCCGCGACGACGACAGTGCCTGAATCTAGTGTTTGTTTAGCCGTAATACGGCGCATTAACTCACTGTTGGTCGAATCAATGATCGGATGCACTTCGATATGTGCCGTACTGGCGTTCAAGCCTTGATAATATTGCTGGATCTTATTTTGCTCTAACAAGCCCACGGAGTTATTAAGGCTATAACCCTTACCGCTAACTTTAAAAATATCCAGCCCCATCGCTTGTAAACTTTGCATATGTTTACTCACTGCGGCGCGACTAATGCCAAGTTGCTCACCAAGTAATTGCCCAGAGATAAAGCCCCCCTGATTGAGCGCATTTAAGATTGCTAATTTATTACCATCCGGCGCCTTCATGCTAACTCCCCTAAACCGATATGGCATTCAGTATCATTATTCATCAAGCGAACTTCATGCTGTAAGCTTATTTGATAACGTTGCCATATTTGCTGCTGGATATGTTGAATCATTTTAATTAGGTCACTGCCTTCACTGCCACCATGATTAACTAAAACTAACGCTTGTTGCTGATGCACTTCAATTCCTGCGATACGGTACCCTTTTAACCCTGCTTGTTCTATTAACCAACCGGCAGCTACTTTATGGTGGTGTTCATCATAGTAATAATGAGGCAACTGCGGATACGCGACGAGCAATTCGCTAAGTAACTGGTTTTCTATAATTGGGTTTTTAAAAAAGCTTCCGGCATTGGCAAGTATGTAAGGATCCGGTAATTTGCTGTTACGAGTTTTAATCACTTGCTCAAAAACCGTCTGCGCCGTTACCGACTCAAGCTGCTGTAAAGGACCATAGCTTAACTCTGGCTGCCAAAGTTTTGGTAATGCCAATGCAACGCAAGTGATCACTGCTTTATTTTTTAATTGATGCTTAAAAATAGACTCTCGATAGCTAAACTCGCATTGTTGACAACTAAGGCGGATGAGCTGCTTAGTGGCGATATCAAAATATTCTACGTATTCAATAAATTTTGCCAGCTCTACACCATAGGCACCAATATTTTGTACCGGTGCTGCGCCAACTGTACCGGGGATCAAAGCAAGATTTTCAAGCCCAGGCATCCCTTGTTTGAGCGTATATGCAACAAGCTGATGCCAGTTTTCTCCTGCAGCAACTTCAAGTAAGTAATCATTGTCGCGTTCAATGATGGCGATACCGGTAGTCGCCATTTTAATTACAGTGCCTTGATAATCGCTTAAAAATACCGTGTTACTACCTTCACCTAAAATGCAAAAAGGGCTATCAAACGTCAGTAGCTGTAATTGTGTAAGGTCAGTTATTTCGCACAGTTGTGAACACTGGCTCGGTAAAGAAAATGTATGAAAAGCTTGCAAAGAGAGAGCCACAAAATGCCCCAAAGGTTAATCGTCACTAATCGCAATAGTGTAACCTATCGTCGCAAAACGCGCATCAGATTGTAAAAATTGCTCAACCCTGATGGTCAATCATGATATAAAACCTGCACTTTTTATTTCCGTCCAGGGTCAATATGAAACTTAAACCGCTTTTTTTAAGCCTCGCTATGGCAGGTATGTGCTCTCAAGCAATGGCCAGTGCCATTGATCAAAATTCCTATGCTAATCTTGATGATGTTATTACTACACACTTAAATCTTGATTTAGACGTTGATTTTGCTGACAAGCAGTTAGAAGGTTTTGTTGAGCATACGTTACAATGGCAAAATGCCGACAGCAAAACATTGGTACTTGATACCCGTGACTTAGATATTGATAAAGTAATGTATCAAGATCAAACTGGTGGCTGGCATAAAGCAAAATTTACCCTTGCTGCACGTGATGACGTTAAAGGCTCAAAGTTAACTATTACTTTTAAAAACCAAGCAGCAAAAGTACGCATTTACTACAATAGCCGCCCAGAAGCATCAGGCTTACAATGGTTAACACCTGAGCAAACAGCCAGTAAAACTCATCCGTTTATGTACAGCCAATCGCAAGCAATTCATGCTCGTAGTTGGATCCCAGTACAAGATACACCAGCGATGCGTGTAACTTACTCGGCACGTATTCATACACCTAAAGATGTTCGTGCGGTGATGAGTGCCGACAACAAAGATGCACTTTATAAAGATGGCGATTACATTTTTGATATGCCTCAAGCAATCTCTCCTTACTTAATTGCGATTGGCGCTGGTAATCTAGAATTTAAAGCTATGTCACGCCAAACTGGCATTTTTGCTGAACCAACCATTTTAGATGCATCAGTTGCTGAATTTGAAGACACGCAAGCGATGATCGATAAAACAAGTACCATGTATGGTGAATATGCTTGGGGGCGTTATGACCTCTTAATGTTACCGCCGAGCTTTCCTTTCGGTGGCATGGAGAATCCACGTCTGTCGTTTATCACTCCAACGGTTGTTGCTGGCGATAAAAGCCTAGTTAACTTAATCGCTCATGAGCTTGCTCACTCTTGGTCTGGCAACTTAGTAACCAATGCTACATGGGAAGACTTATGGCTGAATGAAGGTTTTACCTCGTACGTTGAAAACCGTATTATGGAAGAAGTTTATGGTCGTGACCGTGCGGTTATGGAGCAAGCGCTTGACGCTGCGGGCCTGCGTGCTCAACTTAAAACTATTGCAGCGCCAGATACTCGCCTTAACTTAAAACTTAATGGCCGCGATCCGGACGATGCATTCAGCTCAGTGCCATATACTAAAGGCCAGCTATTCTTAATTTACCTTGAAAACAAGTATGGTCGCGACAAGTTCGACCCATTTGTAAAAGCCTATTTTAAAGAGTTTTCATTCAAATCTTTGACCACCGCAGAGTTTGTTACTTACTTAAAAACGAACTTAATTGAACAGTATCCAGGTGTTGTTAGCATGGATAAAGTAAACGAGTGGATTTTTCAGCCTGGCTTACCGAGCGATGCACCAAACCCAACCTCAGATGCATTCGATAAAGTAGATAGTGCAACAGCAGCATGGTTAAAAGGTGAAACAACAGCCGCACAACTTCCTACGGCAAATTGGACTGTGCATGAGTGGTTACACTTTTTAAATAACTTACCACGTGATTTAAGCCTAGATAAAATGGCGATGCTAGACAGCGAGTTCAACCTTACACAATCAACTAACGCAGAGCGTGCTTTTGCTTGGTTTATGCTTGCGGTTGGCAATGGCTATCAACCTATCTATCCAGCACTTGATAAACACTTATCAGGTATTGGCCGTCGCAAATTAATCGTGCCGCTATACAAAGCTCTGATTACTAATGGTAAACGTGAATGGGCACATGAAGTATACCTAAAAGCGCGCCCGGGCTACCACCCACTTGCGCAAGGTACTATTGACGACTTGTTTGCTAAGTAATAGCTAAATAACGAAAATTAAAAAGGGCGATTTATTCGCCCTTTTTGCTATCTATTTTAATCAGTGCTATTTATTTTTAGTGACTTTATCAATGAAAGCTTGCCGCTCTTGAGCACTGGCTTGTTGCCACCAAAAATCTAACATGGCGGCAGCACTAGGCGCATTACCTGCATTAGGTGCAGGGCGAGAAACTGGAGCTTGTAAATTAGCAGCCATCGGTGCAGCTCTGGTTGCTGATGCTGCTGTTGGTGCTACTTGCACTGTCGCAACTTGAGAGTTAATACTACTTGTCAAATCGGGCTCAGCTATAATGACTAGCGGCGTGCCTAATGACGCCCCTTTTGCTTGTAAGCTCACTTGTGGCGCTTCTGCAAAAACTTCTGCTGCTACCGCATTATCAGCACGGTTAAACACCACATCATAATCTGTATTGGCAGCAATGGTCATCGTCACCCAAAATGGTTCTGAGTCGATAACTTGATGCTCATCGTAACCTTGCTCGTACAAATCGGTGTATTTAAGTTTGAGCTGATATACGCCAGGAACCAGCTCGACTTCATCAACACGGTTGAAAAATGAATGCTCAATTTTCTTATCGCCCACTTGTAATGGCACTATTTCTTCAGGAAAATTGACGGTTTCGGCCACGCTTGTCGCACTCAAAAATAATGACACAATACCGCTTAATAATAAATGTTTACGCATAATAGCTCCTTGTTGTTTGATTTCAGTTTGACACTGCAGGCAAAGTTTGTCATTAGTGACTTTAGTACAACCGACAAAGAGCCCTTTAAATGAGCCAAGAAACTATTTTTACTAAAATTATTAACCGCGAGATCCCAGCTGATATCATCTACGAAGATGAGCTTAGTTTAGCGTTTAGAGATATCAACCCACAAGCCCCTTTTCACGTGCTGATTATCCCGAAAAAAGCGATTGCGACCATCAATGATATTACCGAGCAAGATGCGCCAATTGTTGGCCACCTGTATGTGGTTGCTGCAAAAATAGCGAAACAACAAGGCTTTGCAGAGGATGGTTTCCGCGTGGTAATGAATTGCAATGAACATGGCGGGCAAACTGTTTATCATATCCATTTACATATGCTAGCAGGTAAAATAATGGGGTGGCCACCTTACCAAAATAAGACTAAAGGTTTACTTTAAACGGCTTAACTGTAAATATTTGTAAAAAAAATTAACTTTGAAAGAAAATGTTATTTGCTATTAATTTCAAATTGTTACAAAGTTTTTTAAATGTATCTTTTATGACGAATACGATAAACGTTATAAAACTATGTCTATCTTACCCTAAAGTAGGAAATTTCTAATACTAAAGGGGCGGATTGCATGTTAGGATTGATTAGTCAACTTTATTCAAGAGTATAGTAAGTATGAGTAGTTCTGCCTTTTTGTTACTAGATCTAGAGCCAATTAATACAATTGGTATTAATGTATTAGAGCCTTTATTAAAAACCCAAGGGCTCAATGTTACTACCGGAACAAATATATCTGACGTTCCTGAGGGAACGCGTTTATTGTTTATCGAAACATCAAGCCAAGACGCTTGGGGGAAATTGAAAGAGCAATTGGTCAATCTACGTATTAAGTGCGATATCGTATTATTCAACTTAGACGAAAATCCAGAACTAGCTAATCGTGCATTGTTAAGCGGTATTCGGGGTGTTTTTTATACTACCGACAATGCTGATGTGCTAATGAAAGGCATTCGTTTATTACTCGAAGATCAGCTGTGGTATCGTCGTGATATCATGTGTAACGCATTAAACCGTATGTTGCAGTTCAATAAAGACGCATTACATAAGCTCACTGACGGTGATATTGAACCTGTAAAATTAACTAAACGCGAAAAAGCAATTATCTCCTTAATGAGTAACGGCTCTAAAAATAAGGAAATAGCTGAAGCGTTAAGCATTAGTCCACACACTGTAAAAACTCATTTATACAGCGCATTTAGAAAGACAAAATGTCGTAATCGTATTGAATTATTATCGTGGGCACAACAAAATATTCCGGACGAAATTCGCTAATCTAGTAACTCTTATTTTAATATTAAAACAGGTACTTTGTGCCTGTTTTTTTTGTTTATTCTAGAGCGCGATATTTGCTAACAAATGCAATTGCCATTATTCTAAACTCGTCATCCTGATCTGCTTGGAATATGAATGCTCGACTCCCTCACGCTCTACTCTGCCAGTGCCGCCATGATGGTCGTCATGGCACTACTCAACTTTTTAACTTGGCGCGCCAACAAAAACACTCCAGGCACAGTGTTATATATTCTTTATCCTTTAGTGCTATTTATTGCTCTAATGAGCTTTGCCTTACACGGTCGTCTCGATAGCATTATCACTATTGTTCTTGCTAATAGTTTATGGTTTAGCGCGTCCATCATCCATGCATTAGCAATCAGCCAATTTTTAGGTTACCGCGGCAAAGAGTTTCGGTTTTTTGTATTAGCAACCTTGTTTTGCGGAGCATTGCTAATGTACTTTACCGTAGTTGATTCTAACCTTCGTAATCGTATGCTGGCCTCTGATTTACAGCATATAAGCGAAGCACTGTTTTTACTGTACTTATTTATTCGCTTTGCCCGTAAGCCCTACCCCAATGGCAGCATTGTCTATATTTTGATCCTGACCATTATTAGCTGTATTTTTGTCGGTCGCGCTTTTTTAATGGAAGATGTTAACAATTTCACACTGTTAAAAGAAAACTGGTTTAGCGTGACCTTACTGGTTAATGGCGTGATCGCCCCAATGTTTTATACCACCGGGATGGCGTTATTATGTAACGAGCGCAGAGAGCAAAACCTCAATCAGTTAACTAATAAAGCGCAAAAAGATCTTGAAATAAGAGGCTTATTTTTATCTACCATTAGTCATGAAATTCGCACTCCCCTTAATGGTATTTTAGGTAGTGCGCAATTGATCTTAAATCAATCAACAGACCCGCGAGACAAACCTTATTGCGAAGCCATTATAAACTCCGCCGAATCACTTAACTTGTTAGTGGATAAAGTGCTTGATTACGCAAGCCTTGACCAACACAACGAAGCACTTTATGAAGAGGACGTAGAATTTAAAACTTGGTTGCATAACTTATGTTTATTACTTAGTCCATTAGCCGAGCAGAAACGCTTAAAGTTTGAGTTAATTTATAACCTCCCAGAGCAAGCTTGTTATTACTGCGACCAACAAAAACTTCGGCAAATCATCATTAACCTCGTTGGTAATGCGATTAAATTTACCGACAAAGGTGAAGTTAAAATTCGCGTAGAGTTATTAGAGGAGCGCCAACTTGAACATCATATTCGTATTAGTGTAATTGACTCGGGGCCTGGCATTGAAGATGATGAAATAGAATACCTTACAGAGCCATACGTACAAAGTAGCGCAGGTAAAGAAAAAGGCGGAACAGGCCTAGGCCTTGCTATCACCAGCCGCCTACTAGCCAAACTGGGCTCCCAACTTGATATTACCAGTGAGTTAGATAAAGGCAGTTCGTTTAGCTTTGATATCACGCTTGTGCTTGGCGAACTCAGCCTTGTTGAACAGCGCCATCAATCAAAAGATTATTTAACTGGATTAGATGTATTACTGGTCGAGGATTTAGATTTAAATCAAAAAATAGCCATAGAATTTATGGCTGATGATGAGCATAAAATCAAGCTCGCCCGCGATGGTAAAAGTGCTATTAACCTGATGCAAGAGTACCACTTTGATGTTGTGCTATTAGACATGAACCTGCCAGATCTGACTGGCCAAGAAGTACTTAAAACCCTCAAAGGTATGGAGCATAAAAATCAACGTACCCCAGTACTCGCCTTTACTGCCAGTTTAAGCCCTGACGAAATCAAAGAGTATTTCTCATTAGGAATAAAAGACATTGTTGGTAAACCAATTAAACAACAAAAATTACGCCAAGCATTAAGTGATTCACAAAGCAGCCATGCACCCAGTATTGCCGTTGAGCTGAGTGATGTTTTATATGACAATACCGCAGCAGACACATTAAAAAGCTCTTTTAGTGAAGACGAGATTTCGTCTATTTACAACGAGTTTGTATTATCCGCACGCAACAAGCTGATCCGTGCTCAACAATTATTAGACGAAGATAAAGAACAATGTATTAAGCTGCTCCATCGCCAAGCAAGCACCGCTTTACAACTCGGTTTTAACCGCTACGGCATAGAGTTAAAAAAAATAGAACGACGCTTACTCGACAACAAACCGCTTAAAGAGTCACTCACAGAAGCATTGGTGTTATGGCAAAATAGCCTTGAGCAGTATTTAAAGTATGTCAGGGAGCAGATGAGTTGACGAATTGGCGAGTTGGCGAGTTGGCGAGTTGGCGAAGTTAAAGTAATAAGGAAAAGATACAATGGCTATTTTTAAAAATTTATTTCGCTGGCAGCGTGGCAGGCAAGATTCGGGCTATGACAAAATGCTTCTGTGTGGCGCCCATTGGCCAGTAAAGTTTGATACTTATTTAATTAAGTTTCCCGTTGGTAGTGAAATAAAGCCCCATACAGATAAAGTAAAAAAAGGTAAGCATTTTCGTTTAAATCTCATTATCAAACGTGCCCAACTGGGCGGTGAGTTTATGTGCGAAAACACCTTATTTCAAAGCCAGCGTATAAAACTATTTAGGCCCGATATAACTCAGCATGCAGTAACCAAAATAGAAAAAGGTAGTCGTTATATATTAAGTATTGGCTGGGTTAAAAGCGATTAATCTTCACTATTTTCTACCATACTGATCGTCAAAACGTTCAATATCCGTTTCATCTAAAACGCTGCCAGTTTGTACTTCTATAAGAATAAGTGGCTCATTTTGCGTGTTTGCTAAACTGTGAATGTGACCGGCGGCTATATAGCAAGATTGATCGGCAGTAAGCCTGTGTGCTTGGCCATCAATACGCACATCAGCAATGCCAGAGACGACAACCCAATGCTCAGCGCGGTGCTGATGGCGCTGCGTTGAAAGTTTGCCAGCTGGGCTGACAATAATTTTTTTCACTTTAAAGCCGGTGCCTGCAATTAACACTCGGTAACTACCCCACGGTCGATACACGGCTTGATGATGGATCAATTTATCACCGTGCTTAACGGCTAATTGCTTTAATAGTTCCGGAAGCTGCTCTAATTGGCTTTTGCTCGCGACTAAAGTTGCATCATGGGTGTGAATAATCGCTAAATCACTCACCCCAAGAGCTGCGATACTATGACCTTCTTCACCGCTGAGCAAGTTGTTATGGCTATGTAAAACCACGTCATCGGTGCTTAGGCTATTGCCTTGCTCGTCTTTATCGGCACTTTGCCATAGCGCATTAAAACCGCCGACATCATTCCAATTCAGCGCTAAAGGCAGCACCGCCACATTTGGGCTGCGTTCTAAAATAGCATAGTCGATTGAATCACTTGGACAGTTTTTTAAGACTTCATTATTGGCACGGGTAAAACCTAAGTCACCACTGAAATTGGCGGCTGCTGCAATGCAACTGGCGATTTTTGGTGCAAAACGCTCAAGTTCAGCAAGGTATGCGCTAGGAGTGAATAAAAACATTCCACTGTTCCAGCTATATTCGCCACTGGCAAGATATTGCTGTGCTAATAGTAGACTGGGCTTTTCTTTAAATTGATCAACTTCATAGCAGTTTGAAGATGCTATTTTAGTGCCATTTTTAATATAACCGTAACCGCAATGGGCTGAGTCTGGCTCAATTGCAAAGGTAATTAACTTGCCCTGTTGCGCCAAGCTTATCGCATCAGGAAGTTGCTCTATTAACAACTCAAAGTTATCAATATGATGATCGGCTGGAATCACTAATAAAGGTTTATCAAGCCCTTGCTGTAATGCATATTGTGCTGCCAATGCGATGGCGGGAGCAGTATTTTTGCCATCAGGCTCTAATAGTAACGCCATGGTTGCAACACCGATTTGCTGGCATTGGCTGCTGACAATAAAGCGATGCTGTTCATTACAAACCAAAATCGGATCAGTAAAACATGAGTCAGAGACTCTATTTAAGGTACTTTGCAATAATGACTCATCTCCCAGTAAAGGTAAAAACTGTTTTGGCATAGCTTGGCGCGATAATGGCCATAACCGCGAACCGATACCACCGGCCAATACAACTGGAATAATGGAGTTTTTCATAGCAAACACACTTAAATTTGAATGCCCGTAGTTTAACAGAGTATAGCGAGTGCATTACAGCAACTAAAAAATCTATTTTTCGTCATCGACTCGCTTTTAATTCAAGCTGTTCTACACTAAATCTTAATTACCTATATTAGGTTTACAGCTTTGCTTTGATAAGGATGTTGTTATGGCTAACCAAACCCGTTCATTCGGAAATTTTGTACGTAATATTGGCTTGACTAAAAAGCTTGTTATTGCCTTTTTGCTCGTTGCATTAATTCCCTTGGCGATAGCCATCAGTCTTGCACTGTATAACTCGGCTACTGCTTTAAATAAACAAACTTATGCTCAATTAGAAGCGGTTAGTGAAATTAAAAAAAGCGCCATTGAAAGGCATTTTGCCGATATACATGCGCAATTATTATTTTTAGCACAAAGCCCTTTACTCCACACCGCAGCAGATGAACTTAGCCGTGCATTTAAAGAGCCCTATACAACATCTCTCGACAGCACCGCAGAGCAACAGCTGGCAGATTACTATCACAACGACTTTAATACTAAATACCGGCTTAAAAACGAAGACAAATTGCCAACTTCTGAGCTGCTTTCCACACTTTCACCCACGGCTAAATATTGGCAATCACAATACCTAGCAGATAACCCATACCCACTTGGCGAGAAAGCAAAATTAGTACAAGCAAGTGCTGATAATAACTACAATTTACTACACAGCAAATACCATAGTTTTTTACTAAATTTTGCGCAAAAATTTGATTTTTATGATGTCTTTATCATCGACAATCGCAGCGCTGAAGTAGTTTACTCTGTTTACAAAGAAGTTGACTTTGCCACTTCTTTACTCGATGGACCTTATGCTAATAGCAACCTAGCATTGGCATTCAAACAAGCAAAAATGATCAATGAAGATGAAATAACCTTTGTCGATTATCAGCAATATTTGCCATCTTATAATGCACCAGCCAGTTTTATCGCCACCCCAATTTATAACCAAGGCGTACATACCAGCACCTTGATTTTTCAACTATCCATTGATGCCCTAAATGTCATTATGACTGAGCGGGCTGGCTTAGGTACAAGTGGCGAGACATATTTAGTCGGACCTGATTTTTTAATGCGTTCTGATTCCTTTCTCGACCCCGAAAACCGCTCAGTTGTAAATTCTTTTCGCTATCCAAGCAGAGGTAAAGTAAAAACGCTGGCAACTGAGCTTACTCAGCAAGGTAAAAAAGGTCAGCAAGTAATCACCGATTATAGCGGCTCCTTAGTACTGTCGTCTTATCAACCTATTAACGTATTAGGTATACAGTGGTCATTACTGGCTGAAATAGATAAAAAAGAAGCTTTTGCCACAGTCAGTCATTTAACGACGATTCTCATTAGCACCTTAATCATATCGATCATTGCCATTACTCTGGTCGCTATTTGGTTTGCTCGTTCGCTCACCCGCCCTGTGCAATTACTTGTCGACACAATGCGTCACGTTGAACAAAAAGGTGATTTTTCGGTACGAACGCCAGTGCTTTCGAATGATGAAATAGGTTCATCGGCAAGTGCTTTTAATTGCCTCCTTGATGCGCTGCAAAGCTCTATTTCCCAAACCAATACGGTTATGAATAAAATGGCCGCAGGTGAATTTAACCACCGAATTAGTGCGCCCTGCAAAGGTGAATTAGATTCCTTAAAACAGGCCACAAATAATTGCGCAGACTCGCTAGAGCAAGCAATGAGTGAAATAAATCATATTATAGATGAAATGAGCCAAGGAAATTTTAACAGCCAAATAACAACCCCAATGCAGGGACAGCTGGCCACCTTAAAACAAAATATAAATGGCTCTCTGCAATCGCTAAATAGCACCATTACTGAAATTGTCGGGGTAATGAGCCATATCGAACATGGTGACTTTAAACAACAGGTTACGGTAGCCGCACAAGGCTCTTTGGCACAATTAAAAAACAGTGTGAATAATTCAGTACACAGTTTAGCGGGAGCAGTAAGTGATATCAGTCGCGTAATGAGCGCACTTCACGATGGGAATTTTTCACAACACCTTGAGCAACCTCTACAAGGCCAGTTAGCCACACTTAAAAATGATATCAACGCGAGCGTCGACAATCTCGCGTTAATCATTAAAAATATTAACGATGTTATGGCAGCCGTAAATGCTGGCAACTTTAAACAACAAGTAAATTGCAGTGCCAATGGCCAATTATCAACTTTAAAGCATAATATTAATAACTCAATTATGGGTTTAGACACTGCTGTAAGTGAAATATCAAACGTTATGCTGGCGATCAGTAAAGGTAACTTCGAGCAGACAATCGATAGCGATATGAGTGGCCAACTCAATGTACTTAAAGATGATGTAAATAGCTCTATTAGCAATTTGAGTATTGTTATTGCTGAACTCGCGCGCGTTATGGCAGCTATGCGTAGCGGTGATTTTAATCAACAACTAGAGACAAACATGCAAGGCCAATTAGCGCAGCTGCAAAATGATGTGAACAGTTCTTTGACCATCACCGCAGATGCAATCGCAGAGGTAACTAAGGTATTAAGCGGGCTTGCTCAAGGCAATTTAAATCAACAAGTACAGCAGGATTACCAAGGTGTATTTGCTACATTAAAAGCAGATGTAAATCAAACGATTGAAAAACTTACCAGTGTTATTAGCAGCATCCAAGACTCTGCCTTAAGAGTATCACAAAGCGCCGCAGAGATAGCAGAGAGTAACACCGAAATAAGTCAACGCACTGAAGAGCAAGCAGCCAATTTAGAAGAAGCCAGTGCTAGCAGCAGTAACATGCTAGATGAAATAGCAGCCATTGCTAAGCAAGCTAACGAAGCGGTTAAGCTTGCAGAAAACGCTCAAATGAGCGCAACCGAAGGGGGCGAGCTATCCATACAAACGGTTCATGCCATTGTTGAGGTCAATAATTCCAGTAAGGATATTAATGAAATTGTCTCTGTTATTGATGAAATAGCATTTCAAACCAATTTATTAGCTCTCAACGCAGCGGTAGAAGCTGCCAGAGCTGGCGAGCATGGTCGCGGGTTTGCGGTCGTTGCCAATGAGGTTAGAGAATTAGCTGGACGTAGCGCAACCTCGGCGAAACAAATTAAAACTATAATAAGCAACAGCAACCAAAAAATTAGTCACGGTACCGCCCTTGCTAATTCATCAGGTGAGAAACTAAAGCAAATTGTCAGCGCTGTGGCTGATGTTAACCATATGATAGTGTCTATCAATAGCTCTTCGATTACCCAACAACAGGCAATTAAAGAGGTAGATATTGTGGTACAACGCCTAACAACCTTGATCCAAGAAAACTCAGCGATGACTGAAGAAACCATGGCTGCGGCAAAACAAATGGCAGATCAAGCTAACACTATGCGTCACTTGCTCGGGTATTTTTCACTGCAAAAGGCACCGTTATAAGGAAAATAAATTCACTAATAAATAGCAACGATTAATTGGCGATTCAAATTAACAAACTTGATAAACTAGCTGCACTAGATATTTTAATGCAAATTTAGGGATTCATAAGTGTACTTGCGACAACTTCAGTTAACAATGGTTTGTGCCTTAGCGATGCTGATACCACCAGCAGCTGTGGCTACGGCTGCTTACCAATGCACGGTTGATGGCGTGGCTACCTTTAGTCAACTACCTTGTGGTGACGATGCTAAAGAAATAAAAATTCCACCAACTAATGTGACCCAAGCATCTAATACGCAACAAAGCAAAGATATCATGGCGTCTGTAGATAGTTATGTTGCGATGCAAAAAATTGATCGTGAAATTGCAGTTTATCAACGAGAAATAAAGCAACTTCAAGATACTCTTGCAGAACAAAAAACCAAAATAAACTATATGACGCAAGACTCTGCAAATAAAATGGGTGCAAACTCAATTGCTGATGCGATAGCAAAACGCACAGCACAAGCGGAGCAACGCATTGAGCCGAAAATAAAGCAGTATCAGCAACAAATTGATGCGTTAAAAGCGTTTAAAACGCAACTAAGCCAATAAATTTAGCTTAGGGTTTGTTTAACCACTTTTATTAGCTGTGCTATATCACTACTGTTGTTATAAATATGCGGTGAAACTCGCACCCCATATGCTCGCGCATCGACACTTATATTCGCCTGAGACAGCGCGCTTAATACCGCTGGCTGTTGCTCGCCAAAATTTAAAATAGCTGTACCGCTACGTTTTTCTGGCGTTGTTGGTGACACCAAATATGGCCTAAACTCTGCACTTAATTGTTCAAGTAGCGCCAAGTTGTGCGCTCGCACTGTTGCAACACCTAATTTAGCAAAGTAACCAATGCTATGCCCTGCGAGAACAAATGGCGCAATCGATGGAGTGCCGCCCCAAAAACGCAATGCGCTATCATGATAAGCAAAGTGATGAATATCAAACTCAAATGGATTTTGATGTGAAAACCACCCTACATCTTGTGGTTCGCACACATTTAATTGCGCCTGGCTTACCCATAAATATGCCGCACCGGGACCTGAGCATAACCACTTAACGCTGGAACCAATCATAAAATCAGCATCAACTTGGCTTAAATCTAGAGGCAATACACCAGCTGACTGCGCCACATCAACAAGACTCAAACAGCCTGCGTGCTTACACAGTTGCGTAATTTCAGCTACTGGCGCTTGCTGGCCAGTATTTGAATAAGCGTGACTAATAAATACTAAATCAATATCTGTTTGAATATATTGTTGCCATTGCACGCTATCAGTTAAATCTACGTGTTCAGGAATAAACTTTATTTCAGCGCTACTAGCCAGCGCTTTTTGCATTGCAAACCCCATGCTAGGAAAGTCACTTTGCGCCATCAACACCTTACAATTAGCTTGCCGTAAGCGAGGATGCGACATAACTAACTTTGTTAAAGCGCTCGATAAATTTACTTGTGGGCAAAATTGCCTGCTCGGTGAATTAAACAATGTACTGAGCGCCTGAGTAAAGCGTTCAATGGCTGGCAGCCACTGCTGCCATGGCTCTTTATTACTCGCTTGCCAAGGAGCAAAAAAGTGCTGGTTAAAATCATCTTGGCTGCTTTTCAGTGCACGGCCAACAGAGTGATTTAGCAAGTAACAGCCTGCGGCAAGATTAAAGTCATCTTTGTACATATTAATTACTCACCCATTGCATTAATTGTGCTAAATCATCATAACGAGTTCTTATATCATCACGCTTTGCTGCTGCTCGACGATCTCTTAATTGCTCAAGAGAATCCAATAACACATGCAATGGCGGACCGCTGGCAGTTACTTTATTCATATGTTGCTGTTGCATGTGTTGAGCTGGCTGAGCTATAAACTTACTAACCAGTTGATTATGATGACCTATTGCAGTATCGCCATGCAGCTTACATACTTGTATAAACAACTTGGCATTGGTTTTAAACCACGAGCTATGGCGGGTATCTCCTGCCGCTAAAAAGTCATCCATTATGCTTGGCATACGCATAGACTCTCGCAGAATTTGCTGATCTTCAGGCATCATATATAAAAATTTATCCACCAGCATTTGTGAGTAACTCGGTTCGTTGGCAAAGCATAAACCTAACAGCATATCTATAACGTTAATTCCGGCAAAATCTCCCGCATTGGCTCCACGGTAAACCTCTTTGCCAACCCGATACGGCTTATAGTAAGGACGTACACAGAAAAAGAATCGCTCGGTGTCTAACTGATTATATAAAGCCGTATTCGATTCAATCACATCGACCAACGCCTGCTTGGCAACTTTAAGTAAATCACCGCATAGCGGATGCGAAATACCTAATGGCTGAATTTTTAATAATGCGTCAGCTGCTCGCTTATAGGCTAAAATCCCTTTGGTATTGTAATCAATAAATAATTTTTCATCTGGCAGATCCGTAAAGCGCTTATAAAGGCCATTAATCGCCTTATTATGGGTGGTTAAGTGAGCCGTCGCAAAACGCGGAGTAACCCCAATTGATGCACCAATATGCATGGCTAGTGCCGAGGCCTCGACTAAAGGGGAGGTTGTTTCGCGCGATGGTTCAGTGATCTCATGGCGTCGACAAGCCGCCATAAATAATCCTACATTGCCAAGTAAATCAAACGCACGATCAAATCCTTCATCAGTATTGCCTTCTGCCAGTAACTTACGAATATGCGCATTACCCTCAGCCTCTAACTGATGCTTAAATTGCTCCCCGACAAATTCTACGTTAGCTTTATCTTCTTGTTGCCAATAGATAGCCTCTAGTTGACTATTAATTTCTACAAAGCGGGTTCTGAGCCACTCATCAAATGCCTGGGTATTATTACTCACAGGTATTACTCCATACCAAATTTTATTGCATTTAGGTTAACAGATAACATAGAGCACAAATCAGCAAAACCACTAATAAAAACCCATACAATTAGTGATATTCACTCTATAATCACCATTAAATAAAATTTATTGTCATAGTTATGAGTTTAGATAAAAAAGATCAACAATTACTAACGTTGTTACAAAGCAATGCGCGCACCTCTGTATCAGAACTTGCAACAACTGTAAGTCTATCGGATACCCCTTGTTTGAGACGTATAAAAAAACTTGAAGCAAGCAAGGTGATCACTGGCTATCACGCAGCCTTAAACCCACGCGCACTCGGGTTAAACGTGCTGGTCTATGCGTTTGTGCGGTTGAGCCAAAATTCCGCCAGTGCGGCAAATATGTTTGAAGAACACGTGGAAAAACTGAATCATGTACTGGAGTGCTCTGTCATATCAGGAAGCTATGATTACTTATTGAAGATTATTGCTACCGATTTAGAAAGCTACGAAAGTTTTGTTAAATATAAGCTAGGGAGTATTGATTGTATTGCTAACATTGAGTCTACAGTGGTTTTAAAGCAAACATTTAGCAAAAAGCAGCTACCACTTTAAAAAATAATACTATTTAGTGCCGATTCGCTATACTGAAATATCACTATAAAAATAATATTTAACAAGGATGCATGTGAAGATTTTTCGTTCAACATCCAGTTCTTTTGTTTTTTACATATCGTTTGCTATTGCTTATTTTGCAACTGGTAAGTTATTAACTAATTTTGCCTTTCAATCACAAGTCATCCCTATTTGGCTCCCTGCTGGTATTGCCTTAGTTGGCTGTTTTATCTGGTGGTGGCGTTTTATTCCGGCATTATTTATTGCCTCTGTCGCCTTTAATTTAAGTACCGGTGATAACGCGATCACTGATCAGGTTTTAATTGGCAATACATTACAACAAGTACTGCTAATCGGCTTAGGCGCCGTATTACAAGGCATGATTGGCGCTGCTCTTTTAAAGTACTGGCTAGGCCATCCGCTGTATTTAAAACAACGCCAATCAATTATTTATTTTATTTTTATCGTCGGTATTGTCGTCAGCCTCATATCGGCCAATATTGGAGTCTACGCTTTAAGTCAATTTAATCCCGCTTACAGCATTGATAATCATTGGAAAAATGTTACTTTTTGGTGGTTAGGTGACTCACTCGGCGTGCTGATCGCAACCCCCTTTTTATTGGCGTTATTACAGCCTAAATTTAAACGACACTACGTCACCCCATTGCCAACCATCGCAGTCTGCTCGGTATTATTCGTCTCTGTAGCCTTAACCACTAAGCTATACAACCAAGAGACTTATTCAAATGCGATACAAATTGCCAAGCGTGAAACATCTATCATTGAAAACAGTTTACTGCGCAATTTAAACCTTAGCCAAATAACCGTACAAAGCCTTGCGAGCCAAATCCAATCAACACCGACTTTAAGTCAGCAAGAGTTTGATAGCTACAGTGCCCAATTATTGGCTGAGCATTCATTTATTAAAGCATTTTCATGGAATCGCAAAATTCCCCCAGCTCAGGTCAGTGATTTTAACAAGCAGCTCAATGAAATTTATAATTCATATAACTTTGATCCGAGTATTAAAGGAGCGCCATTATCAAACGACGATCCATTAGTGATTATTACCTATATCGCCCCTTTTGCAGAAAATCAATCCGCTATTGGTTTTAACCTCAATTCTCGTAAAGATCGCCGAGAGACTTTACTCGACCCACGCATCAAAAATCGCCCTGTAGGCACTAAAATAATTCAATTAGTGCAAGCACAAAAACCTGAACCCGCTTATTTATTATTCGCCCCTGTGTATCAACAAAATAATGAAATTGCCTCAATTAAAGGCTACGCAACAGGTGTATTCTTAGTGGAAAACATACTTGCTCAATCGCTTACGCAAGCACAAAATAAGATGTTTAATATCGCTATTTATGAAGCCAATGCTACCAACCCGTTTTATTCAAACGTCGAAAATATGCCGACCAAAAGCAATAAGCTTACAACCATCACGATTAATTTTGCAGGGCAAAATTGGTTGGTTGATTTAACGGTTAAAGATGAGTTTCTACCGCATCAAACCAATCATATGACACTCTTTTTACTTATTTTACAGGTCATAGTAAGCTCACTCATTTTACTGGTATTACTGCTGTTTAATAACCAACATCTTGCACTTTCGCGTTTAGTGGCAGAGCGAACTCGCTCACTAGTTAAAGCTAAAAAGCAATCTGATTTAGCTAATCAGGCTAAAAGCCGATTTTTAGCCAATATGAGCCATGAAATTCGTACGCCGCTCAATGCGGTGATCGGTTTTTCAACCTTAGCTAAAAATGAAGATAGCGCTGAAATCCTCACCGATTATCTAAATAAAATTAATTTAGCTTCTAAATCATTGTTAAGTTTAATCAATGATGTACTCGATATCTCTAAAATTGAATCTCAAAAGCTCACCTTGGAAGTCGCTCCTTTTGATTTAAATGCGCTTCTTGCCCGGATTAGCAGTATGTTCGAACAAAGCGCTGAACAAAAAGGCATTCACTGGAAGGTTGATAACCAATTACCAGCCGATATTTGGTTTGAAGGTGATGTTATGCGAATTGAGCAAATTTTATTAAACTTATGTAGTAACGCCATTAAGTTTACCTGCGAAGGTGAAGTAAGTGTTAGCGCATACTGTAAGGAGATCACCGATAAACGTAGGCAAATTACCTTGGCTATTAAAGACTCTGGCATCGGCATTGCGCCATCAGAGCAAAGTAAATTATTTGATGCATTCACCCAAGCTGATAGCTCAACATCACGTAAGTTTGGTGGCACTGGGCTTGGTTTAACAATCGCAAAAGAACTTAGTTTGCTAATGTCTGGAGATATCAGCGTACAAAGCGAGCCAGGTAAAGGCTCCACATTTACCCTGTCTGTCGAGTTAAATACGTGTGCTGCGCAACAAGTAACGGCAAAGCACACACAACAGCATGTTGATTTAAGCAAACTAAAAATACTGGTTGCAGAAGATAACAGCGTCAATCAATTAGTAATAAAAGCAATGCTTAGCTCTTTAGGGATCACTCCAACACTGGTTGAAAATGGCGAATTAGCAGTAGAGCAAGTTAAAATAAATGACTTCGATTTAGTGTTAATGGATTGCCAAATGCCCATTATGGACGGTTACCAAGCCACCGCCTTGATACGTCAAATTAAAAGTACTGAACAATTACCCGTCATTGCCTTAACCGCTGATGTAATGCCTGAGGATAAAGCCAATGCCTTAGCAATTGGTTTTAATCAGCATCTTGCAAAACCCCTCGAACTCGATAAGCTAACCGAGTGCCTAATCAATTATGTAGATGTTTATGAGCCTTAATGGAATATTACTAACTCTCACTTTATTAACAACCTCTAGCCTTGCTATCGGCCAAACCAACTGCGTTACTCAGTTGACTGATTTAAACTATATTATGAACAGCAAAAAGCAGGGCTTATTACGGTTTGAAAAAAGCAATGCTAATACGGATTTTTCCTATCAAAGTGAGCAAGCATTTAGTGATTATTTAAGCTTTGCATACCAACATATTTTAGCGGCAAACCCTCGCGCATCAATGCCTTGCCCTGTTTTAACTGATACCTATCAGCTTTTAGTTAAACAACAGCAACGTACTAGCCCCCCTAATATAGTTGATCTTATAGCGCCATTTGAATTACGCCAAAATAACAACCACAAAGCGGTTCTATTGATTCATGGGCTTACCGACTCTCCATTTACCTATCATGACTTGGCACAGATTTACTTTCAACAGGGCTATACCGTACGTACTTTGCTGTTACCAGGCCATGGCACCGCAGCTGATGCACTAAGTAGTATTAATGCCAAACAATGGCAGCAAGCTGTTGACTATGCCATCAAGCGCACTATCAAAGATTTTGATCAAGTGATTTTAGGTGGCTACTCTACAGGTGCAGCCCTGTTACTCAATTATCTAACTGTCAAGCCCGCTAACCCAAAAATAACCGCACTGATGCTGTTTTCGCCCGCCACTGAACCACATAATAAAAATGGTTGGCTGGCGAAGTGGATTGATCGTATTCCCTTTGTGAATTGGATAGATAAAGACGCCGATATTGATTTTGCTAAATATGAGTCGTTTCCATTTAATGCCGCAACCGCAGCCGACGATGCTATGCGCTCAATTGCGTTACCAGAACTAATCGAGCGTCAATTACCAAACTTAGCTATTTTTTCAGTAATGAGTGATGTAGATACCACCATTGATACCCGTGCATCGCTGCTATTATTAAGCGCCTTACATGATGTAAAGATACGCCCTGCAAATAGCTTAGATACTTTGGTTTATTACGGTGATAAAACAACCATTACCAGTGATTTTCCAAAAGACTACAGGGTATTAAATCCACAGTGCAAAAATGCAACCTGTAAAAACATTCATGGTATTTCTCATATTGCCGTAGTTAACTCACCTGATAACCCTTACTACGGTATTGCTGGCGCTTATCGCAATTGCGGCAGTTACCTCGATGATGATACTTTGTATAAGCAATGTAAAACGACCGAAAAACCTAATATTGGCGAGCGTACTGCAGAAAATATTGCAGCATTTCCAACCTTTCAACGTCTGACTTACAACCCTTACTTTACTGAGCAAGCACTCTATATAAAACAGTTTATAAAGCAGGTTGAAGGCTCGCAGGGCAATCAATAATGAGTATATTTAGTCACCGCTGGTTAACCAGTATCAGTGCAATAGATGCCGCTGTTTGGCAGCAGTTTTTTGCCGATAATCCATTTACTGATCATGCATTTTTATTTGCATTAGAACAAAGCCAATGCGTATCAGCCGCGTCTGGTTGGCAACCGCAACATTTAGCCATTTACCAAAATGATACTTTGGTGGCATTAGCACCCGGCTATCTAAAAAGTCACTCTTATGGCGAATATGTATTTGATTGGGCATGGGCTGAAGCTTACCAGCAACATGGTTTAGAATATTACCCTAAGTGGTTATCTGGCTCACCGTTTAGCCCTATTGAAGGTCAACGCCTCTCGATTGCACACTCACACCCAGAACAAGTATATCAGTACATTACACAGACTTTAACAGCTCAATGTGAGCAACAAGGTTGGTCTGGCTGGCACATTAACTTTTGCTCGCAACAGCAAGTCTCTCAACTCACACCACATCAAGGTATGCATCGTATTGGCGTGCAGTTTCAATGGCAAAATCAAAACTACGCTACTTTTGACGATTTTTTAGCGCAGTTAACTGCACGAAAACGTAAAGTATTGAAAAAAGAACGTAATAAAATAACCCAGCAAAATATTAGTATTAAATGGCTGCAAGGTGAACAGATAACTAAAGCTGTGATGAGCCAGTTTTGCGAGTTTTATCAACGCACTTATTTAAAACGCTCTGGCCACATGGGTTATTTAAATCATGACTTTTTTATTTTGTTACATGCCTTAATGGCCGATAAACTGGTGATCATGCATGCCATCCATGCTCACGAAGTGGTCGCTGCAACACTGAGCTTTAAAAATAATGACACACTATACGGGCGCTATTGGGGAGCTATAGCAGAAATTGATTGCCTGCACTTTGAGCTTTGCTATTACCAAGGTATTGAATATTGTATTAAACATCAGCTTCAGTGTTTTCACTCAGGTGCGCAGGGCGAGCATAAAATAGCACGAGGTTTTGCACCGGTATTTACTCACTCCGTACATGCCGTAATGGATGCTACTTTTAGTCCTGCGATAGCAGATTACTTACAACGTGAGCGTCAGCATATGCGCATCTATCATCAGCAATGCACTGAATTATTACCTTTTAAGATTGATAACTAATGACGTTTAAAAATCAATAACTGATTATTAGCAGGCATCGCAATATCATCAACAAGCATTAACCCTGCTTGCTCAGCTAATTGCTGTACCCATTCGAAATCACGAATGCCACTTTGGCAGTCTTGCTGATTTAAAAATTCATCAAAACGCTGATTACTTTCACTGGTAAAGTTGCCGTTGTATTTAAATGGGCCATAAATACACACGAGACCTTTTGACGCTAAATGCTTATTAACACCAGTAAAAAATTGCTCAACTAACGGTTTGCTGACGATGTGTAACGTATTAGCAGTATAAATAGCATCAACGGTATTTATTGGCCAAGGGCGATTTAGATCTAACTCTACTGGTGCGTGCAAGTTATCTAGCTTTGCTTCATCAAGCCACTGTTTAATACCATTATGATTAACCAAGCGATCACTGGTATGCCATTGTAAGTGAGGCAAATTAGCAGCGAAGTGCACGCTGTGTTGCCCCGTACCTGATCCCACCTCTAACACACTCTCGACTTGTGCTAAATATGCTGTGATGACGCTTAATATTGGATTTTTATTATTTTCACACGCTTGCGAGAAAGGTTTCGTCATATATATTTCCAAGCATCTCAATACAGATGCACCAAGATTGGTAAAGTATGCCCATTAGTAAAGCAAATCTTGCAACAGATGTCGCTATTAAATAATTAATTTTATATAAAAACTATATAATTCAAAGTAATAAAAAAAATATTGAGCATGGTATGAGTTATGCATTTATCTAATTGAATCAACCAAACGGAGAAGATTATGTATATATCACCTTATACCGCCCTAGACGCTGCAATTGCGGCAAGTGAAAAACCAGTAACAGATAAAATAGGCTGTGATGAACGTGCCACTGTAATTGATTTACTATCGCAAACAAATCAACAAAATCAGGCGTTAATACATGAAACAGACCAAATATTTATTCTTGGCTACAATTAAAAAACTCACCTTCCGCCAATATTTACAATTTGTGACTTGCACCGAAACCGATTAACTGTAATGATAATAATTACCATTACAGTTAATCGGTTTTTCTTATGCATGAACATCACGCTATGCTTTATTATCAACAGCAAATGAAATGTATTTGCCCGCGACCTGGGCTACATGCGCCAGCTTTAGTGGCAAATTACATTGAAGCTGGCCTGAGTGCTGCACGTCATTACGAAAAAAACCACAATCTATTGCTGCAAGAACTCTATCTAAGACGCACTTTCCATGAAATCCTCAACAAAATGTGCGACTCTTTAGTCCATTGTGCAATTCGCAAACAATGTTTAGAGCAACTTTATAAACCGTTACTGGCATTAAAGCGCTTTTATAGAAGTCATAATAGTATCAAGAAATACCTGATACTAGAGCGTGAAGCCCGTATTCTCAGTCACGAATTTAACCCTTTCTAGGAGTTTTTATGAGCGAATTTAGAACCGAATCAGATAGTATGGGCGAATTACAAGTCCCTACAGATGCACTTTATCAAGCGCAAACTCAACGTGCTGTAAATAACTTTCGCATTAGCGATTTAGTAATGCCAAAACAGTTTATTACCGCTCTTGCTTATATCAAACAGGCCGCAGCGCAAAGCAACTACGAGCTAGGTCATCTCAGTAAAAATAAAGCACAGTCAATCGAGCGCGCATGCCAAGAGATCATTGATGGCGAACATTTAGAACACTTCCCTATTGATATATTTCAAACAGGGTCAGGCACTAGCACTAATATGAATGCTAATGAGGTGATTGCAACTTTAGCAAGTCGTTATGGTGATGAGGTTATCCATCCCAACGACGACGTAAACATGGGCCAAAGCTCTAACGACGTGATCCCTACCACTATTGCTGTAAGCAGTGTAATTAACGTGGTGTATGAACTATTTCCGGCGCTGGATCAGCTATCACAAACGTTGGAGCGCAAAAAGTCAGAAATAGGTGAAATCGTAAAAACGGGTCGAACTCATTTGATGGATGCCATGCCAGTGACATTTGCGCAAACTCTAGGGTCTTGGCAACACCAAGTTGATAGTGCAATGGCAGGGATCCGCTATAGCCTTGAAGGGGTATCTGCTTTAGCGCAAGGAGGCACAGCCGTTGGTACTGGTATAAATGCCGATCCCCTGTTTGCTGAGCAATTTTGTAAAAATCTCAGTGCCAACGTCGGTGTACGCTTTGTGCCAAGCAAGAACTTTTTTTATAACATAGGTTCGCAAGACACCATTGTCGCTTTATCAGGGCAGCTAAAAGTACTCGCTGTTGCACAAATGAAGATAGCAAACGACCTACGTTGGATGAATTCAGGTCCACTAGCTGGCCTTGGTGAAATCGAACTAGAAGCTTTACAACCCGGTTCATCAATTATGCCCGGTAAAGTAAATCCTGTGATCCCTGAAGCGGCAGCCATGGTTAGTGCACAAGTGATTGGTAATGACGCAACTATTACTGTTGCAGGTCAATCAGGTAACTTCGAACTCAATGTAATGTTACCAGTAATAGCTTACAATATTTTGCAAAGTATTGAGTTACTAGCAAATAGTAGCCAAGCATTAGCTGATAAAGCGATTCGATCCTTTAAAGTGAAACACACAAATATCGACAAAGCACTCGCCAAAAACCCCATATTAGTGACCGCGCTTAATCCAGTCATTGGTTATGCTAAAGCAGCTAAAATTGCCAAACAAGCATATCAAGATGGCCGTCCAATTCTTGATGTTGCTGAGCAAGAAACTGACCTATCACGTAGTGAGCTGGAAGCTTTACTCAATCCCGCAAAATTAACCCAAGGCGGACTATAAAAATATTAAACCCGTCCTTAGCGTCGGGTTTAACCTTTGAATGCCATAGTTTTTATTGCTGTGTTATCTGCAAAGTGTATGATGGTGGTTACTTGTTCACCACTATGAAGGTTTATCATGCGCTTATTTATTATCGCGCTTCTACTGCCGTTATGTTTATCGGCTTGTTCTGATGCTGCGACCCCGAATAACAATCAACTTAGCCCGGCTCCTGCAGCGCTAGTTAAAAATAATCAAGCGACTAAGTTAAATCCGCAACCAGAAGTTCCAGCAACAAGAGATAACATTAAAAAGGTCCACCAGCAATTACAGACACAAATTGCAGATCTAAACTGCGATAACAGCTCTCAATGTAAAGTATTACCGGTTGGTAGCCGTGCGTGCGGCGGCCCTAGTAGCTATATTGTTTACTCTAATAAAACGGCAAATGAGCAAGCCGTTGAAAAGTTAACTCAGCAGATCACCAGCCTTGAAAGCCAATTTAATGCACAGAACAAGATGATCAGTATTTGTCAGCACCTGACGGCCCCTGCGGCTCAGTGTATTGAAAATAAATGTGTTAAACTAGAAAGCTCTGCGACAAGTGTTTATTAAGGGAAACCAATATGAGTCGTTCATCATATTCTAAATTTTTAGTAACAACAGCCAGTTTGCTGATCCTCAGTGGTTGTGTCAGCACTTCTGACTCAACACCAGCAAACGGCAATGCAAATGTATCTAAATTAAATAGTGCATTGGCTGAGTTGGTGCAAGATAATAGCTGTACCGCGAGTTTTCAATGTAAGGTGCTTGAAGTAGGCCAACGCGCCTGTGGTGGTCCAAGCCGCTATGTAGTGTACTCAACCTTGCACACACAACAAGAAAATGCAGAACAGTTAGCGGATCAAATTACTCAGCAAGAAACTGCCGATAATAAAACCAATGGTTTAAATGATTGTTTACCGGTTTTACCTGTGCAAGCATTATGTATTGATCAGCAATGCCAGTCGTTTGAGCTAAAATAGTCGCTCTGCTGCAACCGCGCTATACCAATAATGGGATCAGCGCGGAAATTACCACGACCGCCACAATACAAATCCCCGCTTTAAAAATAAAATGCATCGGCATCTGCTTTTTAACCCAATAGGCATAAATAAACCGTAAGAAATAACTCGCTGCCGTGCCAAACAAAGCAAAAATTAGTAGATAGGCGATTAAAATAATATTCACAACAACTCATTATTTGATAATTTAAGCCCTAAGTGTAAGGGCTTAATAATCAGAAGGCAAAACCTAGCGTTTACTAGTTCGAGCAATCAGTAACTCAGCAACTTGCTGTTTTACTGCCCGCTTATCATCTGGGGCAACGCCAAAGCGTTCAGCAAGTAATGCTATTTCTTCATCATTAAGGTTAAATGATAAACGTTGACGCGTTTTTTTTGATTTAACCTCAAGTGATAAAATTTTGCGGATCATATCGGATGGCGTTAGCTCTTGATCAATGGCTTGCTTTTTTATCGATTTTTGCACTTCACTGCTAAGATCAAACGCCATTTGCGTGGCTCTTACAGCCTGCTCCTGACGTAACCATTTATCTTTTGCATTACTCACTGCGCATCTCCAGGGAACAGATCAACAATGTCTGTGATTGGTCGGGTTAAAGTGAGTGATACTTCAGTTTCTCCACCATCCCAAATCTCAATGTTTAAACCATGGCTCCCATCGCTCGACTCAAGGCAAATCATTTCGCATGGTTCGCCACCTTCTTGCTCATAGCGTGGTAATGGCTGGCTACGATAATCTTTATTATGAAAATAACACACAAATGGTGATTCACTTTGTTGATAGCTTTTAGCTAAAAACTGCATGTAACACTCTGGTGTATTTTTCACTTCTAAGTAGGTTAAATCGTCTTCGTCAAAGATGCGCGCAAACGCATCCAGTGTGAAGATTTCATCCACTTCATCACGTTGGATTTTGATTGAAAAATTCGCCCACTCTTCACCATCGCTGCGCTCTATTTGCAAAAAAACCACCTTGCCAGCATCACTTTCAAGTACTAGCTCATAATCAGCACTGTGCTGATATTGATAAGTTTGCACATCGGTAACGCGCAATGTTTGCCCTTTTAGCCAACTTGGGTAAGCAAACGAATCAATCACTGTGAACATATCACCTTTTTTAAGTTCACTAGGGTGATTTAATTGGCGTTCAGGGGCTTTTTTAGACTTAAAGAAGTTAAACATAGACTGCCTCATAAGCAAAAAAGGTAACTTATAATAAGTTACCTTTTAATAATCGTAATTGCGCGTTAGCCGTTTTGCTTCGCTTTAATACGCGCTAAGATATCTGCACTTTTTGGATTGCTATCACCAATTCCAGCTTCAGCCATTTTAGCTTTAAGATCATCGCCATTAGTGTCAGCTTCAAGTACTTTAGCAGCACCAAGCTGGTCACTACGATCTTGTTGACGTTGCTTAATACGCTCAAGTGATTGGCGTGCATTCGTCATCGACGAGCTATTAGTATTAAGTGTGCTATTTACTGCCATTGTTGCTTGTTGCACGCTTTCAGTGGTTTTAACCATAGTAAGCTGACGTTGGTTTTCTTTGATCGATTTTTCAGCATCTTTTACTTGCTGCTTCAACGTTACAATGTGATTGCTAAAACCAGCTAACACTTGATCATGCTCTGCTTTTTCAGCTTCAAAGTCGCCAATTTTCTCAGCAATTTCTAGCGCTAACGGTTCATTACCTTTTTCAAGTGCTTGACCTGCATACGCTTCGTGCTCAGCAATTGAGGCATCTAATGCGCTAATCTTACGCTTCGTTTGCATTTCTTTAGCCATCACTTCAGTTAGGCTTTTTTTAGCACGCTGCAGCGCGTTTTGCGCATCAGCAATTTCTTGTTCAAAGATACGAATCCCATTCGCGTCAACAATTGCTTCGCCCGCTTCACGCGCGCCGCCACGTACTGCTGTAAATAACTTTTTTAAAATACTCATAATCTTAACTCCACTTAAAATAGCTAGCTGTTAATCGTTTAAATAAATGGTTACCGCTTCTAATGCATCAATGGCATTATCAGCTAAAGTAACTAGCTCATGGGTAATATCATCAAACGATGAATTAACCGACAAAGCACCAAAGATCGCATATTTATCATCAATCTTCGCAAATGCACTCAGCGGGATTGGTACATTCAAACGTAATAAGGTTTCATTCAACTCATCACGTAGTTCAGGCTTCACTTCCTCATCAGCGAACAAATAGCTAATACATAACAGCTGCTCTTGTGTCTGAGTAACAAAAATAGGAAGCTCATCATTGCCATCTACTATGACTTGCAACACATCTTGCTCGCCTGGATTGGCAATCAAGAAAGACTCAAAGTTAGCGCCTTCAGTTTCAAAAGATGCTAGTTTTATTGAAAGTTCATTTAATTCCATGTCTCTGCCTTTTGTCATTTGACATATTATGTCTGAGTTAAGATTCGCATGGTCGACATATTATGTCAACCATGATTTATTAATTTTTATACAATTCACTTTCTATCTGCCATGCACTACGATAATAATCATATAAAGTACCTGAGCCTAATTGATTGACTTCAATATCATTTATTTGTTCAAAATAATGATTGGGGAATACGAATGCTGCCAATAAATATTTTTTACTGATCCATCTAGAAGCAACTGGTAAGCTTGTTATATCGCTAATTCTCGCACTTGCAGATTGACCTGTGGTGGTTGCAATCGTCCATCCCCATTGTCCAAATGATGGAATATTTTGCTGGTATTGCTCAACATGCTTAAAACCTGCCGCTTTGACTGTTTTACCAATACTTAAAAATGCTTTTTTAGCATGATAAGGCGAAGTCGACTGCACAGCCATTGCACCATCTGCGGCTAGTAATTGACGGATATGATTATAAAAATAGTCACTGTACATTTTATTTAAATCGGGATGATTCGGATCAGGTAAGTCAATAATGATGGTATCAAAACGCTTACCTTCATCAAGTAACCGCTCGACTTCAAGAAAAGCATCACCCACTTTAATATGCGATCGAGGATCAGCCATTGAGTGCTTATTAAGTTTAGTTAAGCGCTCATGAATAGCTGCCGGAGGATTAAATTCATCGTCATCATGACCAAATAAACTAAGTAACTGGGCATCTAAATCAATTAAGGTGACTTCTTTAACAGGCCACTTCAATACGTCTCTTAGTGCTAACCCATCACCACCGCCTATAATCAATACATTATCGTGACGGTTCGAGGCTAATAATGGCGGATACACTAACATTGAATGATAAATTTGTTCATCAATGCTAGAAAACTGTAAGCGGCCGTTTAAGTAAAGATCGGTAATTGGATCGGGTTGATTGCGGCTCAATCGCTCGGTTAACACCAGATGCTGATACTTAGTCGCTTCAGAATAAATAACTTTATCCTTATAAAGCACATTACTTAAATCTTTCATCCAGCTACTACCAAGCATTAAAATAAAACCAAATAACACCAGTAAAGCGATATGACATACCAGTAATAGTTTGGCGTAACGGACATAGCTATGATAACGCCATAAGAATGCCAAACCTGCGATAATATTAAATAGCGCAGTCCATGCTGCAGCCTGCATGATTGGCATAGCCAACATAATGCTAACCCAAATAGCCGCTCCAATACCTGCACCTATATAGTCGGCACCGTAGATCGTGCCAGCATTATTTTCTAAGAAACGACCATAAACATGCTGACGTATGCGAGCGATAAGTGGAATTTCCATACCGATTAATAGACCTAACAATAAGCCAAATACATAAGGAAGGAATCGTGACCACTCTTGGAGTTTTTGAAATATATAGCCGTTAAGAATTACATCAGCTGGTAGATTAAAAATGTCAGAAAAAATATGCGGTAAAGAATAACTAACAGCAATAACGCTGGCTATAGCTAAGATACAGCCCATACCAACAAGTGCAATAAGACTTTCAAGCCAAGCAAAGGCGGTAAAGGCATCCTTAAACCAACGCGCTAAAAAAGCCCCTATACCCATTGCTACGATCATAGTGCCTATCATCGCATAAATAGCGCTCTCTACAGAGCCTAAAACTCGTCCGGCATAATGAGATAGCAGATATTCATAAATAAGGCCACACCCAGCGAGTATGGCCATAACAGTAATTAATAAAAAATCATGCCCAAGTAAGGAGTACTTACTTGGGCTTTGCTTAAAATGTGACAAGTTTTACGCGCCTAATAGAGTTGCCATGGTAATACCCACAGCAAACGAGATTGCCGCTGAAATAGTTGCTACACCCACATTTTTTTGACGGTTCACTTCGTCTGATATATCGCAACCTGAAAGGATAATTTTAATCGTAATTAAATGCAGTACGATAAATGCAATTAAACTAATCAAAGCGCTAATCGCCCAGAAAATCAAGCTGGTGTTAATGCTATCTGCAGCATAAGGCGCGATACCTGAAGCCGCAGTAAGCGCAAGCGCGCTACCGATTAAAAAGCCAGCATAGCGAATACCAACAGCCAAGTTACCGTCAACAATTGCTTGTTGTAGGCAATCTCCACTTCGGTTAGTACGCTTAAATAGTTGTACGCGATACTGGCTCACGAGCAATAACGCAATGCTACCAATAATAAACGCTGCTATAACGATTGGTAAACCATGCCAGCCTTCTGTAGCCACCCAAAATAGCGCTGAGCGAATCACGATTGCCACACTCACAACATGGCCAAAATCAATCACCGCGGCAGTTACATTACCCTTCACTATTTCATCATGTAAGCTGACTTTGCGCAGTGCCACTTTATCTTGAAAAAAGTGCCCAAGCTTTATTAGCACAATAGCTAACAAACCATAAGCTGCCATTTGCAATGCTTCTTGCTGTAAGCTCACTGCAAATGCACCACTGCTTACACCCGTCAGCACAATTGCTAAAGCAACTAAGCCAGCAGCAAAGCTAATACCAAACGCAAAATTATCACGCTCAGTGATCTCATCATTGGCATGTAAGTTAGATACCCAACCTTTGATATATTTAAGGCTCACAAACAGTGCAATAATAATCGCAAAATCAATCGCGATTGCTTGTAGTGACCACATAGTTATTCCATTAAATTCGTACATATTCTTTAAACTCCAACACTAAATCTTTAAATAGCCGTTTACTTACCGCGACTGACACCGCGAGAGGTTCTATTATTGCTGTTTCTGACCGATCCAGAGTCTTTACTATAGCTACTGGTTTTGGAGTAACTACTGCGACTTTTTGGTGGTGTATAACTGCTACGACTTAACCCAGAAGCCCCAGTTTTTTTAGATGCATAAGGGCTTGTGAATTGCTTACCTTGGCGTTGATACGATTGCTTAGTACGTGTTTCAACGGCGGTTTGTGCTTTAATTTGCTTAGGGCTAGAATAACGCGCACGACCATAATCATTATAATAACTATACTTACGGCGCTTGCTCCAACTACCATATTCAACACGATCAAATACATCACCTAAAATGCGGTACATGCCATACCACTGCCAAAAGCTGATACCGCTACTGTTAGTTTGCCAATTACCATAATTAGGATTGCCGACTAACTGGTTGCCTTCACCAACCCCTTCAGCCTGCTGACTGATTGCACCGACACGCGCAAGCGAGCCACCCGACATATCAGCAAGCATATTAATAGGATCGGTCAAAGCATCCGAAAATAAAGCGGGCTTTGCAGCATCTCGCAACAAATCAATATTTTGCAGTGTTTCATCGTAAGGAGGAATAAGGTAAGTACTTTTGATATCAGCTAAGCGTTGTTGCAAACCTGAGTAAAGCGGGCCTTTTCGAGTTGCATCTTGCACGAGCACGCCAGCAATTTTAGCTAGCTCTGGCTTTTCATTGCTAAGTATACGGCCATATTCGCTTAATAAAGCGGCATTACGAATTGAGCCGTTATCTAAGGCACTACCAAGTCCTGCTAACTCAACTTCAGCTTTAGCTATAGATTGTTTAATTGTTTCTTGTAACTGCTCTTCTTTCGATTGACAGCCCATAAGTAAGCTTACCAAACAAAATAAACTGATAAGTTTCCAAGCTTTTATATTCGACATTCATGTCACCTGATTTACTAAATTAACCCAGCTAGTTTTACACAGCTCAGAAAGTAAACCAAGGAGGAAATTGCAACAAGATAATATTTTCTAAAGGTCAAAGGCTATGCTTTACTGCACTCAACTTTTAATTAGCTAGATGACAGCTACAGTCTCGACACGGGATCCCCATTCATAGTCGACAAACTCCCACACAAACATGAAGCGCTCAGCTCTTCTGCTTTATAAGCATAAGATCAGCGAGTAAACCTAGTAATAGTTTTTGTAATTTAGTTGGGTGCCCTCTCATTTGAATTTAAAAAAGTGCTCATTTAATAATGGATACTTAAACGTACAAATATCCATTACATAGTATGGCCTAGCTAACCAGATTGAATAATTTGTTCTTATTACATTGACAATGTTGCCTCATTAAAATAATGTAAAAAAGGTACAAAGCAGAGAATGAAAAATTCTCCAATTATATAATAAAGAATTTTTAATGAAGAAAATGTCTATTACCGCTTTTCTAATGTCTTCACTAATTTTAAGCACTCAAGCATTCGCCGCTGATTTCAGTATAACTAAAGAGAAGCAACCAAGCAGGATGCTAGTATTAAGCTCTGCCGGTGGTCTGTCATCATCTCTATTTTCTATATTACATGGCGATTTAAGAGATATTCCACTTGAGAGTAAAACAGGTAAAATTACTGGGATTAATTACACATCTGCAAATTACCCAGATTCTTTTGGCGAGATTGTTGAATTGTGCTTTTATCGAGCATATAACAACAATCCCGTTAAGTGCGAACCAATTGTGCCAAACTCTACTGGAGAGGTAACAGTATTTAATGGTGAGAGCTTCAAACCAGGTATTCAAGTATCAATTGTTCATAGAGTTGAAGCAACTGGTACTTTCCATTATTCAACACCAAATAGAATAGAAAGTATAACTTTTAACTACACAACTAACTAATTAACACCTTAGACTCCAAATTTAATCAAAGGAGTCTATTTTCGTTTAGAGGGTCAATAGTATGGATATACCTGATATCAAGAGAAGTTTGTTAAATGCGAGAAAAGCTTTTCCTCAGCCACAATCTGACCCCAAAAAAAGTAAGGATATAGAAATACATGCATCGGTTTCTTCATTATCGTCGAAATTAAGTAAGGCCAAAAGCTCTATTGATATTTCTAAATTAAGTCAGCAAAATTTATCTCTACATAAGGAAATACTCTCTTCAAATGCAAAAATAAATAGTGATGAGGTTGCCACAGCAAAATGGGAATTTGAACATTTATCCAAATCAAAACTTGAGACGATAGCATTAGACACAAGTAATACATTTAGCAGCTCAGAGAGGGTAGCTGCATATGAAAGATGGCACACACTTGATCAGCAAAACCTATCAAACCTAAAACGAGACAGCCTTAAATACGAAAGTAACGTTACCGCACTAGCATCATTTGAAGAATTACTATTATCTCATATGAACTCTTTTTCTTCTTTTAGTAAAGCGATGGTTTCCGATGAATATAGCTCGCAAGTAACATCACAGTTCGAGTCTATTTTAGATGAACGGGATTTAGAAAAAAGCAAAAATATAAGCCGGTCTGAGCATTATTATGAAGCTATGGTGACGGATATTTTTGGTGGTACTGAATCAGAAATTTTAAGCGGCGCTGATGGGATGTCCTTATCTAACTTAATGCGAAGTTCTTATGAATTTTTGACACAAGGAGATAGAGAGTTATTAGCTGATATCTATGAATATGCTGATAATAATAATATAGATTTTAAGTATATCCGTCAGTTTGCCAGTGATCTTGGTGGTTACAGAATGCATGACGATGGGAAGATACTTAATAATTTTAATAATGGACACTTCAACGGTGAAGGATACCAGCTTGCGGTCAGCTTTACGGATAAAGATCAAGCTACGATAAATAATATTCTTGATAGTCAGAAAAAATTATCTTCATCTGATATAGATGAGGGTTTCATTTCGTTTATGACTGAACCAGGTTTAAGTGCATTGTCTCATAGGGGTAGTTACCAATTTCTACAACATATGATAGAAATAAAAGCGGGAATAGTGCCAAGCTTTTCGGCTGAAAAATTTAAGGCTTTTGAAGATTCTTCTAAGGTTGATGATCGGTATGTTATTATTACTTCAGATAAGCAGCTCCTCAGACCAGAACCTGATGTTATTTGTAAAAATGGCACCTGTGAAGTAACCGAAAAAGGTCTTAAAAACAATGTTACTTTGGAGGAAAATAAAGGCAATCCAATATTAGATCTTAAATCTAACTCAATAAGCTCCCTGTTAGAACTCAGAGTGAACAATACAACCGAAAATAACACTCTATTTCAATGGCTTGCTGATTGAAGTCGAATTTATTTTAACAACCTTCTAGGCTAATACCAAACACATTTCGGATGCGACGCGCTATGGAGAGCACGCTGTGGTCATAGTTGATCACGCAAGCTGGCACATGGGCAATGTTGATGAAGGCATTAAAAATGTCTCTGTGATACCTTGCCTCCTTATACCAATCTGCATAAAGATTAAGTCAATTTTATCCAGTCTCTAGAGCATATGCTTTTAACCGTATCAGGCACTGAGATGAATTTATTCCACGCTTGCAATACCTGTTCGACTATTTCTTCATAACCACTAAATACACGGTTTGATAGACAGTGTTGCCGTATCCAACTCCATACTTGCTCTATTGGATTTAACTCCGGGGAGTAAGGCGGAAGTTTTATTAGTGTGACATTATTGAATGGTTGTACCGTATCAATAGTATGCCAACCAGCGCCATCAACGATCACGACCGCATGACGTCCTGCCTCCGTGGCTTTTGATATTAATTCCATGTGTTGCGTCATGACCTCTTTATTGACGATAGGGCTGATCAGCGCTTCTGTTTTACCATTACTTTGGCAGACTGCACCAAATAAGTATCCATACTCAAACTGCTGTTGTTTTGTTGCGCGAGGCCTCGAGCCTGTTTCAGCCCATAAGCGTGTTGTTTGATTCTGTTGTCCAAACCGTGCTTCATCTTGAAACCAAACATCAATGCGCTCTAAAGGGAGATGTCCTGGGGTGTGAAGGATCGTTTCCACTTGGAACTTTTTTAAAAGCCTCTTGGCTTTCTTTTGACTGCTTTGGGTGCTTAGAACGGCTTGTGATCCAGCTAAACCCACGCTTCTTGAGCAGTTTGTAAATATGATCTGTGTGATATCTTATGTTGAACTGGTCATAAATATACTGAGCAATATCTTCCCCCATTAGTCTGCCTCCTTCTGAAGAACTTGCTGACTGTTTTACATAATCTGACAGTGTGTTTAGTTGTTGTGAGGTTAATTTAGCTGGACGACCTTTAATCGGTTTGTTGTTCAAGCCAGTAACGCCATTATTAAGGTAGTTTGAAACCCATTTATTGACACTGCCGCGCGCTGTATTTAGCCGCTTAGCAATATTCGTTCTGTTTTCACCCTCAAAGAATAATGAAACAGCAAGCAGGCGTATGCGCTTTCTTGCATTAGGCTCTTTACGTGATAAAGCTAAAAGTTGCTTGGATTTTTCTAAGTT
>NZ_JACJEV010000042.1:0-36792 GCF_014164235.1 Pseudoalteromonas sp. SG44-17
CTTGCTAACTTGCTAACTTGCTAACTTGCTAACTTGCTAACTTGCTAACTTAAACGCCTACTTTTCATTCGCTATGCTTGCTTAATCCGCTATCTGACCAAATAATTGCCCCCTAGACTCGACTATCATAAATATTAGGTTATAATGCCGCGTCTATTGTTTAACATAGTGCCCGAAGGGCAGAGCAGCATTGGTATCTTATAGTGAAGATGGGGTTGATAAGTCGCTTAAATGACTTTAAACGTGCCAAAACGCATAGTGATTACCGTGTTTGTAAGGAAGGCGAACAGTCGCCAAAATTGAAGATTGAGGTATATCATGCAAGTTTCTGTTGAGACGACTCAAGGCCTTGAGCGCCGTCTGACCATCACCGTTCCTGCAGAGAACGTTGAGACCGAAGTAAAAAAACGCTTACAACAACTGTCTAAAACCCAGCGTATTGATGGTTTCCGTCCTGGTAAAGTACCAACGTCTGTAATCAACAAACGTTACGGTGGCGCAGTTCGTCAGGAAGTTGCTGGTGAATTAATGCAACGTAATTACATCGAAGCAATCGTTTCTGAAAAAATTAACCCAGCTGGTGCACCAACATTTGCTCCTAAAGCACTTGAAGCGGGTAAAGATTTAGAGTTCTCAGCAACATTTGAAGTTTACCCTGAAGTTGAAGTTCAAGGTTTAGATAAAATTACTGTAGAAAAACCAGCTGTATCAGTTACTGATGAAGATTTAGCAAACATGCTAGAAACACTTCGTAAGCAACATGCATCATGGGCTGAAGTTGATGTGGCTGCTGGCGAAAAAGACCGTGTAACGGTTGATTTCGTAGGTACTATCGACGGTGAAGTATTCGAAGGCGGAAAAGCTGAAGACTTCCCATTAGAACTTGGTCAAGGTCGTATGATCCCAGGTTTTGAAGATAACATCGTAGGTAAAAAAGCAGGCGAGGAAGTTGTTTCTGACGTAACTTTCCCTGAAGATTACCATGCTGAAAATCTTAAAGGCAAAGCAGCTCAATTCACTATTACAGTGAAGAAAGTTGAAGCGCAAGAGCTACCTGAACTTAGCGAAGAATTCGCAACTAAGTTTGGTGTAACTGAAGGCGGTGTTGACGCTCTTAAAGAAGAAGTTAAAAAGAACATGACACGTGAACTTGACCAAGCGGTTAAAGCTAACGTGAAAGACCAAGCAATTAAAGGTCTTTTAGCTAACAACGAAATCGAAGTGCCTAAAGCCCTAGTAGATCAAGAAATTGATGCACTACGTCAACAAGCTGCACAACGTTTTGGTGGCGACGCTAAAAACATGCCTGAGCTTCCAGCAGAATTGTTCCATGAACAAGCAGTAACACGCGTTAAGACTGGCCTATTATTAGGTGAAGTAATTAAAGCGAACGAGATCAAAGTTGATGATTCAAAAGTTGAAGCATTAATTGCAACAGTGGCTTCTGCATACGAAGATCCAACTGAAGTTGTAGAATACTACAAAGCAAATGATCAACTTATGCAACAAATGCGTAATGTAGCAATGGAAGAGCAAGCTGTTGAAGCTATTTTAGCTAAAGCAAATGTGACTGACGTTGAAAAAGCATTTGATGACATCATGAATCCACAGCAAGGTGCTTAATAAGTCATTGACTTAAGCCCTCGCTAACGATTAAATGGCTCGTGTTACTCTGTATTATGCAGTGTGCCCGAGCCATTTTAGTTTGTGGCCTTCAATTTCGCCAAAAAATAACTATGCTTCCTTATAATAAGGATAAGTATAAGCGCATAAGGAATTAGATAAATATGAACACTGGTATTACAGATCCACTCAATGCATTAGTACCTATGGTTGTTGAACAAACAGCGAAAGGCGAGCGCTCGTATGATATTTATTCGAGACTATTAAAAGAGCGAATCATTTTTTTAACAGGTCAAGTTGAAGACAACATGGCTAATCTGATCTTAGCGCAAATGCTATTTTTAGAATCAGAAAACCCAGAAAAAGATATCTTTTTATATATTAATTCGCCGGGCGGTTCAGTGACTGCGGGTATGGCGATTTATGACACTATGAATTTCATTAAACCAGATGTAAGCACTATTTGTGTTGGCCAAGCGGCGAGCATGGGGGCATTTTTATTGACTGCTGGTGCAAAAGGTAAACGTTATTGTTTACCTAATTCACGCGTGATGATCCACCAACCATTAGGCGGTTTCCAAGGTCAAGCATCTGATTTTGAAATACACGCCAAAGAAATTTTGTCTATTAAAGATAAACTAAACCGTTTAATGGCAGAGCATACCGGCCAACCATTAGATGTGATTTCAAAAGATACAGACCGTGATAACTTCATGAGCGCCAGCCAAGCTGTTGATTATGGTTTAGTTGATGCGGTATTTACTAGTCGCGACAGCAAGTAACAAATACAAGCTGGTAACTAACGGTGCTAGCTTGAGCTGTTTACACTGTGAAAACCAATATTTTTTGGTATAGTTAAGCGTATTAAAATAGCTGCTAAGTAGTTTGGCAGCCAACGAATAAGATGAGGTAGCTGAATGTCTGACACTCCTACAGACGGCGACAAAAGTAATAAATTGTTATACTGCTCTTTTTGTGGCAAAAGCCAGCATGAAGTTCGTAAGTTAATTGCTGGCCCTTCAGTATACATTTGTGATGAATGTGTTGAGCTATGCAACGACATTATCAGGGAAGAGATCAAAGACATTGCGCCAAAGCACAATACCTCTGATAAACTGCCTGCACCAAAAGAAATTCGTAATCATTTAGATGATTATGTTATTGGTCAAGATCACGCCAAAAAAGTACTGTCAGTAGCGGTTTACAATCACTACAAACGTTTGCGTAATCAAACCGGTAAAGCGGATATTGAGTTAGGCAAAAGTAATATCTTACTTATTGGCCCAACCGGCAGTGGTAAAACATTATTAGCTGAAACGTTAGCGCGTTTATTAGATGTGCCGTTTACAATGGCCGATGCAACCACACTAACTGAAGCTGGTTATGTGGGCGAAGATGTTGAAAACATCATTCAAAAGTTGCTACAAAAATGTGATTACGATGTAGAAAAAGCGCAACGTGGTATTGTTTATATTGATGAGATTGACAAAATTTCACGTAAATCTGATAACCCGTCGATCACTCGTGATGTATCTGGTGAGGGCGTGCAACAAGCACTGCTTAAACTAATTGAAGGTACTGTGGCATCTGTGCCACCACAAGGCGGACGTAAACACCCACAGCAAGAGTTTTTACAGGTAGACACCTCTAAAATCTTATTCATCTGTGGTGGCGCATTCTCTGGTCTTGATAAAGTGATCGAGCAGCGTAGCCATAAAAATACCGGTATCGGTTTTGGGGTTAACGTAAAAGAATCTGCGGCGAGCCGTTCTTTAAGTGAAACATTTAAAGATGTTGAGCCAGAAGATTTAGTAAAATATGGTTTGATCCCAGAATTCATCGGTCGTTTACCTGTTGTGGCAACGTTAACTGAACTCGATGAGTCGGCTTTAGTGCAAATATTAAATGAGCCTAAAAACGCCTTAACGAAACAGTACGGCGCATTATTTGGTATGGAAGACGTTGAACTTGAATTCCGTGATGATGCACTGCGTGCTATCGCTCATAAAGCGATGGAGCGTAAAACAGGTGCCCGTGGTCTTCGTTCAATCGTTGAAGCGGTGTTACTCGATACTATGTACGAACTTCCTTCAATGGAAAACGTCAGTAAAGTCGTGATTGACGAAACCGTGATCAAAGGTGAATCAGATCCTATTTTGATTTATCAAAGCGCTAGCCAAGATAAAGCAGCGTCTGAGTAAAATTTACTCATTTTGATAATAAAAAGGAGCCTAGTGCTCCTTTTTTTATAATTTATTTAATCCAGTTGCGTTAAATTGTTGAACTTTACTTAGGTTATCCCCATATACTTGAGTAATCTTTAAAATAAATGAAGAGCGAAGAGAAAAATAATGACGCTTGAGAGAACAGATCGAGTCGAAATCCCGGTGCTAGCACTGCGCGATGTCGTGGTATATCCGCACATGGTGATCCCGCTTTTTGTAGGCCGTGAAAAATCAATAAAATGCCTTGAAGCGGCAATGGATAAAGACAAACAAATTTTCCTTGTTGCGCAAAAAGACGCGACCGTGGATGAGCCTGAGCAAGATGATATTTACCGTGTTGGTACCATAGCCACGGTATTACAATTGCTTAAACTACCTGATGGCACAGTCAAAGTACTGGTTGAAGGCACACAGCGAGCAAAACTAGAAAGCTTTATTGATAATGAAGACTTTTTTGTTGCTAATGCGCAGTTTATTGGTTCAGAAGAAATCGATGAGCAAGAGCAAGATGTATTTATTCGCAGTGCCATCAGTCAGTTTGAAGGCTATGTAAAGCTAAATAAAAAAATACCACCAGAGGTGTTAACCTCGGTCAGTGGCATTGATGAAGCGCCGCGCCTTGCCGATACTATGGCAGCGCACATGCCGCTGAAAGTGCCTGAAAAGCAAAAAGTACTCGAAATCACCAATGTTACAGAACGTCTTGAATATTTAATGGCGTTGATGGAAGGTGAAATTGATTTACTGCAAGTTGAGAAAAAAATTCGTACCCGCGTTAAAAAGCAGATGGAAAAGTCGCAACGTGAGTATTACCTCAATGAGCAAATGAAAGCCATTCAAAAAGAATTAGGCGAGCTTGACGACGTACCAGATGAATTCGAAGCACTGAAAAAGCGCATTGAAGAATCAGGTATGAGCAATGACGCGCAAGAAAAAGCGAACTCTGAACTTGCTAAGCTTAAAATGATGTCGCCGATGTCGGCAGAAGCCACGGTTGTGCGTTCATACATAGACACATTAATTAATGTGCCATGGAAAAAACGTTCGAAAGTGAAAAAAGACTTAGCGGGCGCACAAAAGATTTTAGACAGCGACCATCACGGTCTTGATAAAGTCAAAGAACGCATCATTGAATATCTCGCCGTGCAACAGCGTACCAATAAACTCAAAGGGCCAATTTTGTGCCTTGTGGGTCCACCGGGTGTTGGTAAAACGTCATTAGGTCAATCGATTGCTCGCTCTACAGGGCGTAAGTATATTCGTATGGCACTAGGTGGTGTACGTGATGAAGCAGAAATTCGTGGCCACCGTCGTACTTACATAGGTTCAATGCCAGGTAAGTTGATTCAAAACATGAGTAAAGTGGGCGTTAAAAATCCATTATTCTTGTTAGATGAAATCGACAAAATGTCATCAGATATGCGTGGCGATCCTGCATCGGCACTGCTTGAAGTACTTGATCCTGAGCAAAATAGCCATTTTGCGGATCATTACTTAGAAGTCGATTATGACTTATCTGACGTAATGTTTGTTGCTACATCAAACAGCTTTAACATTCCTGGTCCGTTATTGGATCGGATGGAAGTGATCCGGTTATCGGGTTATACCGAAGATGAAAAGCTGAATATTGCCAAAGAGCATTTAATTGTTAAACAAGTTAAACGCAATGGCTTAAAAGATGGCGAATTAATCATCGAAGACAGTGCAATCATCGGCATTATTCGTTATTACACCCGTGAAGCGGGCGTACGTAACTTAGAACGCGAAATATCTAAGTTATGCCGTAAAGCGGTGAAGAATATCTTGCTTGAAAAAGGCACTAAAACAGTCACTATTAACGCTGACAACCTTGAAGATTTCTTAGGTGTGCAGCGCTATGATTATGGTAAAGCTGAAGACGGCGATCGCATTGGCCAAGTTACAGGTTTAGCGTGGACTGAAGTGGGCGGTGATTTGCTGACCATCGAATGTGCCGCAGTACCAGGCAAAGGTAAACTAAGCTACACCGGGTCACTAGGCGATGTAATGCAAGAGTCGATTCAAGCAGCTATGACAGTTGTACGTAATCGCGCTGATGCATTTCGTATTAACAGTGATTTTTACGAAAAACGTGATATTCATGTTCACGTACCTGAGGGGGCAACTCCAAAAGATGGCCCAAGTGCTGGCGCCGCGATGGTAACAGGTTTGGTATCAAGTCTTACAGGTAACCCGGTACGTGCTGATGTGGCGATGACGGGTGAAATCACCTTACGTGGTGAAGTATTACCAATTGGTGGCTTAAAAGAGAAACTATTAGCCGCTCATCGCGGTGGAATTAAAACGGTCATTATTCCAAAAATTAACGAACGTGATTTAAAAGAGATCCCTGACAATGTATTGGCAGGACTTGATATTCACCCAGTTACGTGGATTGATGAGGTTTTAAAACTGGCTTTAGTACACCCAGTTGAGAGTTTTTCAGTCGAAACATCAAAAAACCAGTAAAAAAGCGAAAAAAAGTGCTTTAAAGGGCTTTTCAAATCTAGATGGTATGATAAGTTAAGCACTGGTTTTCAAGCCGAGGCCTTATGTGGCCTAGGCTGAAGAAAAATTACAATCGTATGAGCATGAAAAAGTTTGCTCTAAAATTTTCAAAATAGTGATGTTAGTTTAAAAAACAATCGCTCTTGATAATAACAATGAAAGAGGATGATATTGTGAATAAATCTCAATTAATCGATCAAATCGCAGCTGATGCTGACATTTCTAAAGCGGCTGCGGGTCGTGCACTTGATTCATTCATCGAGGCTGTTTCTGGCGCTCTTAAAGATGGCGATTCAGTAGCATTGGTTGGTTTCGGTACTTTCTCAGTACGTGAACGTGCTGCACGTTCAGGCCGTAACCCACAAACAGGCGAAACAATTCAAATCGCTGCAGCGACTATCCCTGCATTTAAAGCAGGTAAAGCGCTTAAAGATGCATGTAACAGCTAATCACTGCTCTTTAGTGAGTTAGTTTGGTAGTGTAAGAAGTTAATCGCTTTTACAGCTTAATTAACGTTCTTTCTCGCCAACTGCTTCAAGTAAAAAAGCGTATCTGGTAAGATACGCTTTTTTTACATAAGCAAGGCGATTTCTGCCTCGAATAGAATAGAGATAAATAAATGCTTGAGAAAATCAGAGAAGGTTCACAAGGACCGGTAGCTAAAATTATTTTAGGCGCGGTGATTTTATCTTTTGCCTTAGCAGGGATCGGTGGTTACTTAGGTCAAACCACAGAGCAGCCCGTAGCTGAAGTAAATGGAGTTAAAATTAGCCAAACCGAGTTTAGCCGTGCGTTCCAAAATGAACGTGCACGTTTAGAGCAACAATTTGGCGAATACTTTGCACAAATTGCTGCTGATCCAAATTACATGGCACAAATTCGTCAAGGCGTCGTTGACCGTCTAGTACAACAAGAATTGCAAACTCAACTAGCGGCCGAACTTGGTTTACGTGTTAGTGACGACAGTGTTCGTAAAGCGATTTTAGAATTGCCATACTTCCAAATTGGTGGGCAATTTAACAACGATCGTTACTTACAAGTTATCCGTCAAATGAACTTCCAACCTGACGCATTTCGTGAATATTTACGTGAAGAAATGACCCGAAGCCAGCTAATTTCAGCGGTTGCAGGCACCGATTTCGCTCTAAATAGCGAATTGGCTAATGCCGTTGCGCTACAACAGCAAACGCGTAGTATTGACTATGTCGTGATCAGCAAAGAGTCTTTACAGCAAAACGTGACGGTAACAGAGCAAGAAATTGCCGATTACTATGACCTAAATATGTCGCAGTTTTTAGCGCCTGAGCAAGTATCAGTAAACTACATTGATTTAAATGCAGCTAACCTAACACTTGAAACTCATGTTAGCGAAGCTGACGTTAAAGCATATTATGATCAAAACAAAGCACAATACGCCGAACCTGAAAAACGCCGTGTGTCGCATATCTTAATTGATAACAGTGAAGACGATGATGCAGCAAAAGCCAAAGCAGAAGACTTGTTAGCACAATTACAACAAGGCGGTGACTTTGCAGCGTTAGCAGAATCATCATCTGATGATATCGTTAGTGCTGAAATGGGCGGTGATTTAGATTGGATCGAACGTGACATGATGGATCCTGCTTTTGAAGATGCGGCATTCGCATTGGCAAACAAAGGGGATTTTTCAGACGTTGTACAATCTGAGTTTGGTTACCATATTATTCAGTTAACTGATATTCAGAGCCAACAAGTAAAAGCGTATGACACTGTTAAAGCTGATTTACGTGCTGAGCTTGAGCGTACTGAAAAAGTAAATGCATTCTATGAAAAGCAAACAGAAATGGGCGCTATTGCATTTGAAATTTCAGATACCTTAGTTGATGCTGCAGAAGTTGCCGGTGTTGAAGTACAAACAACAGCATTAGTTGACCGTAATTCTCTACCTGCGCCGCTTAATACACCAGCGGTATTAGCTGCAATCTTCTCACCAGATGTGCTTGAAGATAAAATGAACTCTGAGGTTATCGAAGTGGGCGATGAGCATGTTGTGTTAGTGCGTGTTAAAGAGCATGTACCAGCTGCAACAAAAGCACTTGCTGATGTATCAGAGCAAATTAAAGCACGTTTAGTTAGTGAAAAAGCATCAGAGCTTGCGAAAGAAAAAGCAACAACGCTGTATGCTGAGATTGAAGCTGGCAAGAGCTTAAATGACCTAGTAACTGAGCAAAGCTTAGAACTTCGTCAAGAAGCGGCACTAACCCGTCAAGCTTACACTGTTTCGCCTGCAATCGTTCAACATGCCTTTAAAATGGCACACCCAACTGACACACCAGTAGTTGAAAAAGTTGACCTAAACAACGGTGACGCGGCAATCGTAGCACTTAAAACAGTGACTAACGCTACTGTTGAAGACGAAATTGACGCACAGCTTAAGCAAAATATTACTATGGCCCAAGTTAACAAAAACTACATGGTATTCATTGAAGCTTTAAAAGCAAATGCAGAATTAAACTTACCTAAAGCGCAAGCCGCCACAGAGTAATGCTTAATTAAATAATGAAAAGGCGCCATTGGCGCCTTTTTTTATTTTTTAACAGGCAGATATCTGAGTTCAAGTATAAATAAATTCCCCCCCAATCTACCGAACCTATTTTGATTACTTTTTAGCAGACTTAGTATAAGCTCAATAGCATTACCTCTATATTATTAAGGGAACATCATGAAATTCGAGCAGTTATTAAATAACTTTGATATGGGTATCTGTGTTGAACAGTTACAAAAAGAATCACTGTTAGACCTTGCGTTATTATTTGTCGCTGTTGATGGCTCTATTGCACAAGAAGAGTTGAGAGTCGTCGAAACCTGGGCACATAAAATTGAGTGGAATTCTGTCATTGCTCTTGATAACTATATAATTGATATGACAAGCAAATGTGTTTTGGCAGTGCAAAGTGGTGACATCGAGTCATTTATTCAGCATCGAATGACACATATTGTCGATCAATCCATGAGGGAGTTTGTATTAGAGCTGCTTAAACAAGTCATTGAAGCTGATGGTATTACCGATGAAAATGAAATTAAAGCGTTAAAAATTGTTGAATCATTAATCCAACCGGCTTAACGGGTATATTTCTGTTTCTGCGCGGGACATCTCGCGCTTATACCATTGAGTAACGGCATAAAAATATTTTATTGCTATATATCAAAACTTTGCATTGTCGGTTGTTTTAATTATTCGCAAAGAGGTTAAGAAACGTTACGCTTAGAAGAAGATATTAAATACTCACAAAAGAGTTAGAGATTAGACATTTTTGTGCCATGAACGGGCATTAAAGTGACTTGTTATATGTTCGCTTTTAGCAGTTTGGGTTTCGTTGCTATCAAGCCAACCAACGCGATAAATTTAATGCCGAGCTACTCTGGCTTTTCCTAGAATCTAGCACCTATACAATTCTTTTCGCTAAAACTTACCGCTTAAAGTTCTACCTTCAGCAACTTAGCAACTTCTGAGTGACTTTTGATTGTGGCTTTTGGAATACATCCTCTGTTCTACCGTATTCAACAATTTCACCGTGATCGAGTACTACAAGTTGATCGCTGATGTGGCGTACTAAACTTAAGTGGTGAGTGATCAAGATATAACTGAGACCCGTGTCCTGTTGAAGCTTGAGTAGCAGGTTGACGGTTTGTGCGCGTACAGAAGGGTCCAGAGATGATAATGCTTCATCAAGTACTACAACCTTAGGGTCGAGTATTAATGCACGTGCTAGAGCGACACGTTGCAGCTGGCCGCCACTAAACATATGTGGGTAGTAATACTGATGGTCGTTTAATAAACCTACTTTAGACAGTGTTGCGGTGATTTTTTCAGCGCGAGTTACTTTATCCAAAGAAGTATTATATTGCAGGCAATCGTCGAGCATATCGCCGATCGTTAAACCTGGGTTTAGCGAGGCTTCGGAGTCTTGAAAAATCATTCTAATATGGCGGCATTGCTGATCGCGAACGCCTTTGTTTTCGATGATGTTGCCATCGAGTAGGATTTGCCCAGCATCTGCGCTGTCTGCTCCAGCGAGTAATTTTGCTAGGGTACTTTTACCTGAGCCAGTTTCGCCAATAATAGCCAGTGTTTCACCTTGCTCTAAACAAAACGAGATGTTTTTTAATACCTCAAAACGCTTACGTGAAAATAACCCTGCACGCAGGTTAAAGCTTTTTGACAAGGCTTGCACTTTTAACAGAGGTTGCATTATTTCATCACCTTAATGAGAGGGAAATGACACGCATAACTATGACCATGTTGTTTAGTTAAAGGCGGTGTTACCACACAAGCTTTTTGTGCCTGCGGACAGCGAGGACCAAGGCGACAGCCTATAGGTAAATGCTGTAAGGTTGGGATTGTCCCTTTTAGTGCATAAAAAGGTTCTTTATGGGCAAGCCCTTGCTCATAATCCGGTAAGCTTTTTAATAATGCTTGTGTATAAGGGTGGCGAGGCTGGGCAAAAATACGCTGGGTTGGACCTGCTTCAACCATTTGCCCGCAGTAAAGTACATGCATGCAATGAGACCAATTAATGATTTCTTCAAGTTCATGGGAGATCATTAAAATTGACATGTTTTTAAGTTGATTTAAACTTTTTAATAACCGGAATACCTGTGCTCGTGTGGTACTTTCAAGAGCTGTAGTTGGCTCATCGGCAATCAGTAACTTAGGTGTACGAGCAATGGCCATAGCAATCATGACCTTTTGACAAACGCCTTCTGAGAGCTCGTGAGGATAGCTCGATAGTACTTTTTCGTGATCTTTAATGCCCACTTTGTGGATCAGCGCTTTTACTCGGTCCTTACGTTCACGGTTTCGCTTTAAGAAAAACCCGGAGCCTGTTATTTCTGGGAGCGTTTCGGCTATTTGCTCAAATATTTTTGCGGTAGGATCAAGACAACGACTAGGATCTTGATAAATCATTGCGATGTCACTGCCTACAATTTTACGCCGTTGTTCGCTTGATAAGCGCATTAGATCCACACCGCGCCAATGCATACGGTCGGCGGTGATGTGCCAGCGTTTATTTAATACACCCACAATGGCTTTAGCAATTAAGCTTTTACCTGAGCCAGATTCGCCCACTAATGCATGTACTTCACCTTCTTTGAGGCTCAAGTTCACTCTATCTACGGCGCGAATAACGGTATCAGAGGTGCGCAGCTCTATGGTCAGATTTCGTATATCAAGTAATTGCATTTAGTCAGCCTTACGTGCTTTGAGCACTTGGCGTAGCCCGTCGCCCACTAAGTTGGTCGACAGCACCGCTAAAAAGAGTAATACCCCAGGCAAGCCAACGGTCCAAGGTGCTAAATAAATTAAACCCAGATTTTCAGCTAAAATTGCACCCCACTCTGTGGTTGGTGGTTGTGCCCCTAGTTTTAAAAAACCCAAAGCGGAAATATCTAAAATAGCGGTTGATAATGCCATAGTAAAAATAACCACAATATGCTCATAAATATTTGGAAAAATCCCTCTGGAGAGAATATGCCAGTTCGATGCGCCATCAAGTTTAAATGCAGTAATGTAATCTTTATTAAGCTCAGTGACGATGAGGTTGCGCACCGAGTGAATAAATTGCGGTAATAGCGCTAAAATAATTGCCCACACGGTATTCATCAGGCCTGGGCCTAATATCGCAATAATAATAATCGCTAATAATAAAGACGGTATTGATAAGGTTATATCAAGTAGATGATTTAAAAAGCTTGAGCGAATACCTCGGCTAATGCCGGCAAATGTGCCTACTAACACACCTATGATGGTGGTGATCAGCGCAGCAATGACTGATAAGCCAAAGGTATAAGTTGCGCCATTCATAAGCCGTGAGAGTACATCGCGACCTAAGTCGTCAGTACCGAGTATAAAACGTACATCGCCCATTTCATGCCACGATGGAGGAATAAGTAACGCATCACTGTGTTGCTGGTTTACCCCATATGGTGCAATCAGTGGTGCAGCCGCAGCTAAAATAGCAAAGGCGATAAAAATCCATAACCCCACTAAGGCAGGATGATTGGATTTAAATTTGCGCCAAAATCGCGCTAATGGCGATTTGTTTGACTCTTCTGAAAATAAATTAAACTTTGCCATGCGCTTGATTCCGTGACAGCGGGTCGAACAAGGTATAGGTTAATTCTGCAATAATAGTCGCCAGAATTACAAACATCGATACCGCTAATAAGCCACCTTGAATGGCAGGGTAGTCTCGTTGATAAATACTATCAATTAACCAACGGCCAACACCGGGCCATGAAAAAATCACCTCGGTGATCATTGCCAGAGTGATCAAGGTACTAAACTGTAAACCAATTTGTTTTATAACCGGTAATAAGGCATTACGTAAGGCATGATGCATAATTAATTGGGCACGGTTTAAGCCTTTGGCTCGGGCAGTTTTAATAAAACTTTGCTCAAGCACATGCAACATTGACTCTCGTGTAAAGCGCACTAATACAGTGGTAGGGTACATTGCCAGAACAATGGTCGGCAGGGTTAAATGATGCAGAGCATCAAGCATTGCCAGACCAGAATAAGGAAAGTCTGCTAATACAATATCAATCAAAATAAAGCCAGTTTGGGAGGGGATCTCGTACAGTAAGCCCATTCGCCCTGACATCGGGAACCAACCTAGTTGTAATGAGAACACCATGATCAGCAGCAAAGCTAACCAAAATACCGGCATTGAGTAGCCCACTAATGTCGTGGAGTTAACCAGTTTATCTGGCCAGCGCCGATGATAGGCCGCCGCCAAGATACCTGCCGGAACGCCAACCACAACAGAAATAATTAACGCATAAATACTCAGCTCTAACGTGGCTGGGAATAGCTCGATAATATGAGTAAATACGCTGTCGCCCGAAGCGAACGACACTCCCCAGTCGCCTTGCACAATACGCGCAATAAAAGCAAAATATTGCATTAAATAATTATCGTTAAAGTGATATTTTTCTTGTAGTTCACTGGTTTGTGAAAAACTGGTATTACTGATACCACTTAAATTACTAAGCGGATCGCCGGGAAATAAATAACTGAGTGAAAATGTAAATACACTCAAGGTAAACATCATAAATAACAGTAAGCCTAAACGGCGTAAAATATAATTTAACACCATTATTTTTTCCTCGCGTTGGCTAAGGAAATTGCGCCAAATGGGCCAAGTGGAATACCTTCTACATCGGCACTACTTGCTTGAAAACGCATACCGTGGGCAAGTGGTAATAAAGGTAGTTCACGCACTATCATCGCTTGTGCTTGTTGATAATAGGCTTTTCGTTTGGCTAAATCGGTGGTATCAAGCGCTTGTGTCAAGAGTAAGTCAAACTCAGGATCACACCAATTCGCAGGGTTTTTACCACTAAATGCCGCGGTGCAACTGAGTAGCGGGCTAAAAAAGTTATCTGGATCCGGTGTATCTGCAGCCCAACCTAATAACACGCTGTCATGGCGGTGTTCACCTATTCGTTGAATAAAGGTGTTCCACTCATACTCAACGATACTGACGTTTACACCAATTTTTCGTAAATCGCTTTGCATTAGCTCGGCCATTTTACGTGCGTTAGGATTATAAATTCGGCTCACTGGCATAGCCCAAATGGTCATATCAAAGCCATTAGGAAGGCCAGCCTCAATCAGCAGTTTTTTAGCTAGATCAGGGTTAAATCCGGGTAGTTTAGCTTGTGGTTGATATGCCCATGATGTTGGCGGTAATAACGATTGCGCACGAATACCGTTGCCGTAATAAACTGCTTGCATGATTTTTTCAACGTCAATGGCATGGGCCAGTGCTTGACGTACTCTTAAATCGTCAAATGGTGGGCGCTCGGTATTAAACGCCCAATAACCTACATTAAGATTGGTTTCTTTTTGTACGTTAATGTCGTCGCGTTGGGCTAAAATACTTAACTGTGCGCTACTTGGGTGTGCGGTTACATCGCACTCTTTAGTGAGCATTTTTGCAATTCGGGTGGTGCCATTTGGGGTGATGTCGTAAACCAACTGCTCCAGCACTACATGGTGTTTCCAATAGTCAGGATTACGATAATAGCGTACTAAGTGATCGCGACGATACTCTTTATAAACATAGGGGCCAGTACCAACAGGGTATTGATCAAAAAGATTAACTTGGTCGCGCTGTTTTAATTGCATGGCATATTCGCGAGACAAAACCACTGCAAAATCAGTTGCCATATTGGCTAAAAAGCTGCTTTCGGCATTAAATAATTCAAAGCGCACTTGGTAGTCGGACACGCGAACAATTTGCCGAATTAGCTGGTCAATGCCGACACTTTGAAAATAAGGGTAATTGGCATCCCCAACAAAGTGATAAGGATTATACACATCGAATAAACGGCTAAAGGTAAAGATTACATCATCAGCGTTAAACTCTCTGCTTGGGGTAAAGTATGCAGTAGTATGAAACTTCACTCCTTTGCGCAAGGTAAAGGTAACTGACTTGCCGTCTTTACTTATTTTCCAGTCAGTGGCCAGTTCACTTTTAAATTCAGCGGTCACGGGATCGATACTGATCAAACGGTCATACAATTGATTTGCAATAATATCGATCGTTGAACCTGTGGTCGTCACTTGGGGATTGAACGACACAGGGTTAGCCTCAGCGCAATAAACTAAGCCCTGATTCTTTTCTTCTAGTGTTTTTTCTTTGGTATCTAAGCAACCCGTTAGGCATACCGTTAAGATACCAAGTAATAATTTATACACTCGTTTAGCCTCTGACTATTATTGTTGATCTAACAAGTTGTATTTTTTCAAATAGCCTCGTAGTTGATGATACGTTAAACCAAGTACTTCTGCAGTTTTCTTTTGATTAAATTGACTATATTCAAGCGCTTTTTTTATTAAATCAATTTCAAATTCATTTGAGAGGTCTTTTAAGCTACATGGAAACTGAAATTGCGGGGTACTTGTTGCAACTATCGGTTCATTGGCGACAACTGCAACAGGAGCTGCTTCTACGGCTGTAGTGGGGAGTTTTTTAATTCGTTGCTTGGGTCTAAAGCGGCTTTCAAATGGGTCTAAAATAATCTGGTGAACGGGAATATGTTCACTGCCATGGCGATATAAACTTCGTTCCACGACATTTTTAAGTTCACGTATATTACCTGGCCAATCATGCCCTTGCAGTATTTCCACAGCACTGCGGGTGAAACCACTGAATAGTTGCCAGTCCAAATCACGGGCCATATTCATCGCAAATTGCTCAGCGAGTAACATGATGTCTTCCTGACGTTCGCGCAGTGGCGGTAAAGTGATTACATCAAATGCGAGCCTGTCGAGTAAATCGCTTCTAAATTCACCTTGCTCGGCTAAATAAGGAAGGTCTTCATTGGTTGCGCAGACTAAGCGAGTATCGACCTTGACGGTTTGTTTGCCACCGACTCGCTCAAATTCACCGTATTCAATTACCCGTAATAGTTTTTCTTGCACCATGGCAGAGGTATTTGCTAGTTCGTCTAAAAATAGCGTGCCGGCATTGGCACGTTCAAAGCGTCCTTCGTGGCGTTTACTTGCGCCGGTAAAGGCACCACTTTCATGGCCAAACAATTCGCTTTCAAGCAAGTTTTCGTTAAGTGCCGCGCAGTTGAGCTTGATGTAGCTTTGCTCCCAGCGCTTTGATAAAAAGTGTAAACGGGCGGCGATCAGTTCTTTACCTGTGCCACGTTCACCAATAATCAGTACTGGTTTATCTAAACTTGCCAGCTGTGAAACTTGATCAAGTACCGCTAAAAAGCTGTCTGATTGGCCGAGTAAATTATCTTGTTGGCGAAATTGGCTCATATTCCCTAACTCTTAGTCATTTTTACTAACAGTTAGTGTATTTCATAATTAGGGAGAACTAAAGGAATTTGTATTTTTAGTTTAACATTATGAAAATATTACTGTATTTTATGTTTTATAAAGTTGGCAAGCATATTGTAACAGTAACAGCAGACCAATTAAGTTAAACACTACAGAGGTAAATGTTATGGGAATTTTTTCGCGTTTTGCAGATATTGTTAATTCTAATATCAATGCCATTTTAGATAAAGCAGAAGATCCTGAAAAAATGGTACGTCTGATCATCCAAGAGATGGAAGACACATTAGTTGAAGTACGTTCAACCTCTGCGAAAACATTAGCAGAGAAAAAAGAATTAGTACGTCGTGTCGATACATTAAAAGAGCAAGTCGCTCAATGGCAAGATAAAGCCGAGCTGGCATTGAGCAAAGACCGTGATGATCTAGCCCGTGCTGCATTGCTTGAAAAGCAAAAGTCAGCACAAGCGGTTGCTGCTGTTGAAGATGAACTCAGTCACATAGAATCTCACATTGATAAGCTGCAACAGGAAGTAAGTACGCTACAAGACAAGTTAGCGGATGCAAAAGCACGTCAAAAAGCGATTATTTTACGTCAACGCTCAGCTGAGTCACGCCTAGAGGTGAAAAAAGCATTAGACAGCTCTAAAGTTGAAGATGCATTAAATCGCTTTGAGCGCTACGAAACTAAGATTGATGGACTAGAATCACAAGTAGAATCGTACGACTTAGGCAAAAAGTCATTGGCTGATGAAATTGCTGAGTTACAGCAAAACGAAAAAATCGATGATGAATTAGCAGCACTTAAAAAGAAGCTTGCTGATAAATAAAGATAATAAATAAAGGGGGAGTCATCCCCCTATGCTTGATAAATTAATGGATGTGTAGGAGAGGGTTATGTTTGATGCAGAAGTGTTTGTTGCTCCAATTATCATTTTTATGGTTGTGGTAGCACCCCTTTGGTTAATTTTACATTACCGAAGTAAAAAGCAAGTAAGCCAAGGCTTGAGCGAACACGAACACCGCCAGTTACTTGAGCTTGCTCAAAAAGCAGATAAAATGGCTGACCGAGTAGAAACTTTAGAAGCACTACTTGATCAAGAGGCCCCACAGTGGAGGCGTAAGGTATGAGTGCTAAACGTGAACTGCTAAGAGATCCAGCACGTGGTAAAATAGCCGGTGTATGTGCAGGGCTCAGTGATTATTTCAATATGGAATTGTGGTTAGTACGTATTATCGTAGTAACGGCAGTGTTACTAGCTGGTGGCCCGTTGTTTGTTGTGGCTTACATCGCAGCGTGGTTTATTTTAGATAAAAAACCTGCCAATGCACAAAGCAAAACTGATGCGGCAAAACACGAAGATCCTCTTGAAGTAAAATTTAAAGTATGGCAAAAAGGTGAGCCACCACGTCGTGCTTTACAAGATTTAAAAGACCGTTTGGGACGTGTTGATATACGTTTACAAGATATGGAACGTTATGTTACTTCAACCGAGTTTACGGTTAGCCGTGAAATCAATAAGCTGTAAAGGACTTAATAGCACTTTAGCCACCTAATTTATAATGGCGCTGAAGTGCTAGCTCATTATGATAAACACTTCATCTGCAAAAAACGCCTTTAATAAACTCAAAGGTAAGGCTGAAAAAGCTGTTCACCGTAGTTTAGATCAACACGTAAAATTAGCGGTAACTGGCCTCAGTGGCAGTGGTAAAACCGCTTTTATTACCGCTTTAGTAAAGCATTTAACCAGCCAAGCAACAGACAAAAACTTACCGTTTTTTGATGTTATGCAGCAACAGCGCCATATCGCCACAAAAATAGTACCGCAACAAGCGCTGACCATTCCTACATTCGATTACCCTAAAGCCCTAAGTGCTTTATTGCCGCTTGAAGGACAACCACACTGGCCTGCATCAACCGAGCGCATAAATACTTTACGCCTAGCAATTAAATACCGGAGTGACGCAGGCTTACGTGGTCACTTTGCACCGCAATCAACCTTATATTTAGACATTATTGATTACCCCGGTGAGTGGCTGCTTGATTTACCTATGCTAGAGCAAAGCTATCAACAATGGAGTGAGCAGCAATATGCACTGTTACAGCGCTCTCCTCGGGTTGAAAAGGCACAAGCATTTTTAACTGCACTGAGCGAACTTGATTTAACTGCACCGGTAGATGAAAGTGCGCTAAGCGCGATTGCTACGCACTACCAAACGCTGTTAGTGAGTCTTAAAAGAGACACTAAATTGGCGATGCTACAACCTGGACGCATGCTGATGCCCGGTGAATTACAAGGTGCACCGTTATTATTGTTTTTCCCAGTTGCGCAGGCTAATGATGAGGTGGTTGCAGGGTCTAACTTGGCGCACTTGCAAAAACGCTTTAATGCTTATGTGAAAGAAGTGGTTAAGCCATTTTATACACAACACTTTCGCAACTTTGATCGGCAAATAGTGCTTGTTGATGTGCTCAGTGCGCTCAATGAAGGGCCTGAGACGCTGCAAGAGCAAGGAGATGTGATCAAACAATTACTTGCGCATTTTAACTATGGCGAAACTGGCTTTTTAAAACGCTTGTTTAAACCCAATATAGATAAACTATTGTTTGCTGCGAATAAGTCAGATCATATTAGTAGTGCACACCATAAAGATTTAGCGCTGTTGTTGGACTCATTAGTGCACGAGCAAAGTAATCACTTAAAATTTGATGGCGTTAAAATAGAAACTATGGCGATGTCATCTATTACGGCAACCATGCCAAAACAAGTGGTTGAGCAAGGTAAAACCCTCAATTGTATTTATGGTAAGCCGTTATCAGAGTCGCAATGGTTGACCTACTTACCACCGCAGCCACCAATGCGCATGCTCAATAAAGGTGAGTGGCCAAGCCATGGTTTTGAGTTTTTATCGTTTGCACCAATGCCAAGTCCAGACAAGCAACTAAAACACATTCGTTTAGATCATGTCATGCAGTACCTTTTAGGAGACAAACTAACATGAGCAAGACCGCTTCAGGCTTTCAAGCCGGCAGACGTATTGATACTAGTGAACAGCCAATAGACAATGAACTTACCTTGACCCCAGCTAAAGTGATCGATCAAGGGGAGTATGAATATGAGCACGTTATCGATGAGCCCCAAGATGAAGAGATTGATTTAACCCCTGTTTATAAAAAGTCAAAATGGCAAACTCTGAAAGGGGTGTTTGCGATTAGCTTTATAACTTTAGTGTTAGCTGAATTTATATTTTCTATGGTTGTGACATTTCAGCAATCCATCATCTTAGGCAGCGTATATTTAATTGCAGTGCTCAGTGGCGTGTTGTTATTGGGGCGCTTGTTATGGCGCGAATATAGAATGTTGCGCAGCTTAAAGCGCAATCAATTACATCGTCATGAAGCGGATCGCTTGCTCAATAGCGAACAGGTTGGTGGGGCACTACCTTGGCTTGAAAAACTCAATAAACATCAGCAGTTAACCGGCTTTGATGAGTTTAAAGCAAGCATTGATAGCCATCATAGCGATAAAGAGATCATGACCTTGTACGCCGATAGTTTGTTAGTGAAACAAGATACTCAAGCTAAAAAGCTGATCAACCGTTTTGCCACTGAATCAGGCTTGTTAGTGGCATTAAGTCCATTAGCGCTGGTGGATATGATGGCAGTGCTTTGGCGGGGCACAAAACTGATTGAGCAAATAGGTAAGATTTACGGTATCGGATTTGGTTATGCTAGCCGGATCAAGCTCTATCGTATGTTGATCAAGCAAGTGATGTTTGTTGGCAGTGCTGAGTTAGTATCGGATTTAGCTGCTACAGCGCTCAGTGCTGAATTACTAGGTAAATTATCAGGACGTGCAGCACAAGGCTTAAGCGCGGGTATATTTACCGCACGCATTGGTTATAAAGCGATGGAACTAAGCCGTCCTTTACCACGACTTGAGCATAAGCGCAGCTTGCTTAAAGGTACTGCGCAATTGATTGCCAGCAAAATTATGAGCCGCAAAGCTTCGCCGTCAGGAGCTGGCACGAAAGAAACGAGCTGACAATAAATCTGTACAGTGGTGAACGGCCACTGTACTAACTACATCCAAATTTATAGCCATCTGAGCATCTGGCATGCTTGTGCTTTATCCTGCGATACGTTTTGATTATGAAATCAATAATAATCAAAAAAGATCAGACAATGAACAAACTCCACATCGACAGCCAATGTATCCATGGACCAGAAAAAGCCAATGATCCGCATGGTGCACTTACTGCTCCTTTATACCAAACTTCAACGTTTCATTTTAGCAGTGCCGCGCAAGGTGCAGCACGTTTTGCTGGTGAAGAACCGGGCTATATTTATACCCGTTTAGGTAACCCGACGACGACAGAGCTTGAACAAAAAGTCGCACAACTTGAAAGTTGCGAAGCCGCTGCAGCAACAGCCACAGGAATGGGCGCGGTTTCTGCATCGGTATTAAGTTTTTTATCGCAAGGCGATCATTTAGTCGCATCAAGCGCTTTGTATGGCTGTACGTTTGCTTTCTTCGCACATATGTTGCCGCGTTGGGGGATTGAAGTGACGTTTGTAGATATGACCGATGAGCAGCAATTACGCGATGCAATTAAACCAAATTCAAAAATGATTTTTGCCGAAACCCCAGTTAATCCAACTATGGCGGTAATTGATTTAGCGTTAATAGGACAAGTGGCAAAACAACACAATTTGATCAGTGTAATAGATAACACCTTTCTCACGCCGTTACTGCAAAAGCCAATTGATTATGGCATTGATTTAATTGTTCACAGTGCTACTAAATATTTAAATGGTCACGGTGATGTTGTGGCTGGTTTGGTGTGTGGCAGTCAAGAGCACATTACATTAATTAAAATGACCGTACTTAAAGATATTGGTGCAACAATCAGTCCACACGATGCATGGCTTATTAATCGTGGTTTAAAAACCTTAGCGATACGAATGCAGCGTCATTGTGAAAGTGCGCAAATTATTGCTGAATTTTTAGAGCAGCATCCCCAAGTTAATACCGTTTATTACCCCGGACTTGCATCTCACCCAGGGTTTAAGTTTATCGGTAAGCAAATGAAAGCGGCTGGTGGCGTTATTGCCTTTGAATTAAAAGGCAGCCTAAAAGATGGCGAGCAGTTTATTAATAATACCCAATTGTGCACACTCGCCGTGAGTTTAGGAGACGCCGAAACACTCATTCAACATCCGGCATCGATGACTCATTCACCGTATTCACCCGAAGAAAGAGCAGCTGCGGGTATTAGCGATGGTCTGATCAGACTATCTGTTGGCCTTGAAGATGTTAACGATATAATTAACGACCTTAACCGCGCTTTTACTTTTATTGTATAGGCTGTAAATTTAATCTTACAATTTACATTGCTTCTAGCCCTTTAAAAATAGCGCTGTAAACTTTTTGATCTTAAAGTGTAATGTTTGGTGTACAAAAGGCGGTTTGGTGCTAATAGCTGATATTGTCTCAGCTATTAAACTTTGCCTTACATTTGCTTAGTATCTCCTTAACAGGTTGACACCGATATCGGTTTAACACTAAGAAGGTTATTATGGCTAAAGCAAGTAAATACACCTCCAAGACACCAGATGAAAATGGCGTTATCCATTGGAGCGAAGCAGAAAATAAAATATGGTCAGAACTAGTCGCACGCCAACTAAAATGTATTGCAGGCAAAGCTTGCAATGAATACATGGAAGGGCTTGAAAAAATAAACCTGCCTCATGACCGTATTCCGCAGTTAAGTGAGCTTAATGAAGTATTACTAGCGACTACCGGCTGGCAAGTTACGCCTGTGCCAGCTTTAATCGACTTTGATGAATTCTTTCGTTTATTAGCAAATAAGCAATTTCCAGTCGCAACCTTTATTCGTAGCCGTGAAGAGTTTGATTACCTGCAAGAACCTGATATTTTTCATGAAATATTTGGTCATTGTGCAATGCTTACTAATCCTGATTTTGCCAAGTTTACGCATAAATATGGCCAGTTAGGTTACGCTGCCGAGAAAAAAGATCGGGTTTACCTTGCCCGTATGTATTGGTTTACGGTTGAGTTTGGCCTAATGCAAACAGATGATGGCCTGCGTATTTATGGTGGCGGTATTTTATCAAGTCCAGGTGAAACACAATACGTGTATTCAGATAAGCCCGAGATCAACCCGATGAATGTATTGGATGTATTACGCACGCCGTACCGAATTGATATTATGCAGCCTTTGTACTACACCATTAATTCTATCCATGATTTATTTGATATTTCACAGCTGGATATTATGGCGTTAGTTGCGCAAGCAAAAGAATTAGGGTTACATGACCCAAAATTTCCTCCTAAAGAAAAATTAGCAAGTTAAGGATTTAAGATGTCATCATTAAGCGCACAAAAATGTGAAGCCTGTCACGTAGACGCTCCACAAGTATCAGATATCGAGTTAGCTGAATTAATTAAAATGATCCCAGATTGGGTGCCTGAAGTACGCGACGGTATTATGCAATTAGAGCGTGTTTATAAATTTAAAAACTTTAAACAAGCCATCGCTTTTACTAATAAAGTAGGTGATATGGCTGAAGATGAAGGCCATCACCCGGGCTTGCTAACAGAGTGGGGCAAAGTAACGGTAACGTGGTGGAGCCATTCAATTAAAGGCTTACACAAAAATGATTTTATTTGCGCTGCCAAAACAGATGAAGTTTTCGCTGCTCTATAAATAAAACACAGCAATTGTTCTGCCCAAAGAACATGAAAGGCGCTTAATTAGCGCCTTTTTTATTGTTTTAAGCTTTGGTTATTACATTTTATATCGCAGCAAAGTTAACCCCTGCGGCGAAGTTTGCTACAATCGCTCGTCTTTACTCAAATTTTATAAGGTAGTCGCGGGTGGTTAACCTAGGTCAATTGTTTGGTGAACTAAAAACGTGTTTAAGAAAAGATCAATTCATCTTTAAAAAACGCCTTCACGGCATAAAAAAAATAACCGATGAAACAAAACAAGCAGCCGTGATTGAAAAAATCACTGCAGATATAGCACGTAGCCAACAATTGCGAGAGGTGCGCTTAGCTCAGTTACCTAAAGTAACTTACCCTGAGCAGCTCCCCGTCAGTCAGAAAAAAGACGACATTAAAGAGGCTATCGCCAATAACCAAGTGGTTATTATCGCGGGTGAAACCGGCTCAGGTAAAACCACGCAAATTCCTAAAATGTGTTTAGAACTTGGCCGTGGCGTTGATGGTTATATCGGTCACACCCAACCAAGACGTTTGGCTGCGCGCAGTGTCGCGGATCGGATTGCTCATGAAATGCAATGTGAACTTGGCCAGCAAGTGGGTTTTAAAATTCGTTTTAGCGATCAAGTATCAAATAACAGCTATATAAAGTTGATGACTGACGGTATTTTACTGGCGGAAATTCAACAAGACCGATTTTTAAACCAGTATGACACCATTATTATTGATGAAGCTCATGAACGTAGTTTAAACATTGATTTTATTTTAGGTTATTTGAAAAACCTATTACCAAAGCGTCCTGATTTAAAAATAATTATTACCTCTGCGACCATTGATCCAGAGCGATTCTCAAAGCATTTTAATGATGCACCGATTATTGAAGTGTCAGGGCGAACATTTCCGGTGGATGTGCGTTATCGTCCTTTGGTTGAAATTGATAAAAATGATATGGAGGCTGAAGGCGACCAGCTGCAAGGTATTTTTGATGCCGTTGATGAGCTGTGCCAAGCAGGCCCAGGCGATATTTTAATCTTCTTAAATGGTGAACGGGAAATACGCGATACTGCTGATGCCCTTAGTAAACGTAATTTAAAAGGAGCGGATGTTTTACCTTTGTATTCGCGCCTTTCTAACGCAGAACAAAACCGTATTTTTGCTCCCCATAGTCGTCGTCATATTATTTTATCGACCAACGTTGCTGAAACCTCACTTACTGTGCCGGGTATTCGATACGTTATTGATCCTGGTACCGCGCGCATTAGCCGTTATAGTTATCGTACTAAAGTGCAGCGTTTACCGATTGAGCCAATATCACAAGCCAGTGCCAATCAGCGAAAAGGCCGCTGTGGCCGTGTTGAAGCGGGTATTTGTATTCGTTTATATGCTGAAGATGATTTTAATTCGCGCCCAGAGTTTACTGATCCAGAAATACTACGTACTAACTTAGCCTCCGTTATTTTAAAAATGCTTGGCTTAGGGTTGGGCGATATGGCCGAGTTCCCATTTGTACAAGCACCAGATAGCCGTAATATCAACGATGGCTTAACGTTACTAGAGGAACTTGAAGCGGTTAAACCCACTCGTCATAATAGCAATACACAGCTTACTAAATCGGGTATTGAACTGAGCCGCTTACCGGTTGACCCGCGTTTAGCTAAAATGGTACTAACAGCACAAAAGCTGGGTGCGCTGCGTGAAGTGATTATTATTGTGGCGGCGTTATCGATTCAAGATCCACGCGAGCGCCCGCAAGAAAAACGCGCTGCTGCAAACGAAAAGCATGGCCGTTTTGACGATCCTGATTCAGATTTCATCGCCTTTTTAAATTTATGGAATTACTTAGAAGAGCAGCAAAGTGAGCTAAGTAACAGCCAATTCAGAAAGCTGTGCCAAAAGGATATGCTCGCTTATATGCGTATTCGTGAGTGGCAAGATATCGTTTATCAGCTCAGTACTGTGTGCAATGAAATGGGCATGAAAGCGACCAGCAATGTTGCCGATGGCGATAAAATCCATCAAGCGCTATTGAGTGGCATGCTCAGTCACATTGGTTTTAAAGATGAAAAGCAAGTATATAAAGGCGCTCGCAACAGTCAGTTTCATGTATTCCCAGGCTCTGGATTATTTAAGAAAAGCCCAAAATGGTTGATGTCGGCAGAGCTGGTTGAAACCAGTAAATTATATGCACGTATTAATGCCAAAATTAACATCGATTGGGTTGAACCATTAGCACAACACTTAGTAAAACGCAGTTACAGTGAGCCGCATTGGGAGAAAAAGCCCGGCGCAGTGATCGCTTTCGAACAGCAGGTATTATACGGGCTGATCATAGTGTCAAAGCGTCGCTGTGTGTACAGTAACATTGACCCGAAAGTTAGCCGCCACTTGTTTATTCGCAGTGCCTTAGTAGAGCAAGATTTAGGTCAAAATGAAGGGTTTTTGCAGTTTAATCGCGAACTGATTGAAGATATTCAAACTCTAGAAAATAAAAGCCGCCGTCGTGATATTTTAGTTGATGAGCAAACCTTATATGAGTTTTACGATAAGAAAATTCCTGCTCAAATAAACAGTCGTGCAGCATTTAATAAATGGTATAAAACGCAAAAGCAGCAGGATAAACATTACTTGCAAATGACACGTGATGATTTAATGCAACACGGTGCTGATAGTGTTACTGAGTTTGATTACCCCGATGTATGGCAACAAGGTAATTTAATGTTGCCGTTGAGCTATCATTTTGATCCAGGCCAAGCGGTCGATGGGGTTGCAGTGCAAATTCCGGTGGCCTTACTAAACCAAGTAGAAGAAGCTGGCTTTGACTGGCATATTCCTGCATTTCGTCATGAGTTGATCACCGGTTTAATTAAATCTTTACCTAAATCACTACGTCGTAATTTTGTGCCTGCGCCAAATTACGCAGATGCGGTTCTTGCAGCAATCGAGCCTATGCAAGGTAACTTCATTGAGGCACTCAGTACGCGTTTATTACGTATGACAGGTGTAAAAGTTGATCCAGAGGCCTGGGATTTAACCACCCTTGCGACTCACTTAAGACTGCAGTTTGAAGTTCGTGATGAAAAAGATAATGTACTTGCCCGAGGTATGGATTTAGCGAAACTCAAAGCGCAATTGCAGGGTAAAGTGACGCAAACGCTGTCTAAAGTGGCAGATAAAGGCATTGAAAAAGCTGACCTATTGCAATGGGATTTTGGCAAGTTACCGGTATCCTATGTGAAAAAACAAGGCCAGTATGAAATCAAAGCGTATCCTGCGCTGGTAGATAAAAAATCATCGGCGGCAGTGGAGCTATTTGATAACGAAGTTAAAGCGCAAACTGCCCATCAGCAGGGGTTACGCCGTTTGGTATTACTGAATGTACCTTCGCCGATAAAATATTTGCAACAAAACTTACCCAATAAGGCTAAATTAGGTCTATATTTTAATCCGTTTGGTAAGGTTGCTGATTTAATTGATGACTGTATTGCCGCAGGTGTTGACAGTTTATTGGTAAAATTAGGCGATGTACGCACCGAACAAGCGTTTGAGCAAGTAAAAGAGCACGTGCGCGGTGAGCTCGGCGATGCGGTTGTTGCTATTGCAACCCAAGTTGAGCAAGTGTTGAGTATTGCGCATGCGTTACATAAAAAAATGAAAGGGCGAGTTGATTTAACCATGATCACTGCACATGGAGATATAAAAAGCCAACTGGGATCTTTGGTATTCAAAGGCTTTGTTTCAAATCATGGCGCAGACAAACTTAGTGATTTAATTCGTTACTTAAAAGCAATAGAAAAACGCTTAGAAAAGTTGCCAGTTGATCCAAATCGTGACAGATTATGTGTACTTGAGTTAGAAAAGGTTGCTCAAGAGTATCAAAAACAGCTGAAAAAAGTGCCGCCTGGAATGCCTGCTCCGCAACAATTGCAGGATATTTTTTGGATGCAACAAGAGCTTAGAGTATCCTTGTTTGCGCAAACGTTAGGGACACCGTATCCGATTTCAGCTAAGCGTGTATTGAATGCTCTGAAAGAAATTGATTGAGTTTGGTATTTAGTAAACATCGAATACCTTGGAAGGAAATATTTGTTAGATGAGAAGGAACTGATATTAACCATGCGCTCATCCGCTAATACACACCCGCGTTTACTAGTTGTAGATGACGAGTACTTTAATTTTGAAATGCTCAAAGTCGCTTTATCAGCGGATTTTGAGCTCAGTTATGCTGAATCAGGTAAGAGCTGTTTATCGTCGGCTATTGCAAATCCACCGGATGCGATTTTACTCGATGTATGTATGCCCGGCCTAGATGGTTACGACACGTGTCGAATGTTGAAGAACACCCCTGAAACTCGTAATATTCCTGTTGTTATGGTGTCAGGCTTAGAATCCGTGCAGGAACAACAAGCTGGTTTTGATGCCGGTTGCGATGCCTATGTGGTGAAGCCTTTTTCGGTCGTGGGGTTATTAGAAAAAATCAATACGGTTGTTTAGGAGTTATTATGCTAAATGAAGATAAACGTAATTTTAGACGTATGCAATTAAATGCACAGGCAAAATTAACCACACTTGAGCCAGTCGCTGATCAACATTTTGATGCTGTATGTGTCGATTTAAGTGCAACTGGGTTGTCACTGCAGTTGGATGAATTACTTGAACTGGGCACCATTGTGAAGGTGAATATTGATTCGACCAGCCCTGCCATTGCACCACTTGATGCAACAGCAAAAGTCGTTCGTGCCAGCAAAGAAAGTGATGGCACGGTAACCGCTGGGCTAGAAATAATGCAGTTTAATTAACCTGATGAACTCAGGTTAATTAGTTGCAGTCAGTTTAGTAAACTTTACAGATCAGGCCTTTTAGGTAAAAACCTTCAGGGTAACTGCCTGCGATTGGATGATCAGCAGCTTGGTTTAAACGCTCCATGATCAACAAATCCTTACCAGCATCAAGGGCTGCATCAGCAACCACTTTTTGAAATAAATTTTGCTCCATTAAACCTGAACATGAGAACGTAAGCAACGTACCACCTGGTTTAAGAATTTGCATGGCAATCATATTGATATCTTTATAGCCACGACACGCACCCGTTAGTTGTGCTTTGTTATCAGCAAATTTAGGTGGGTCCATAACGATAGTATCGAATAACACCCCATCTTCACGGTATTGGCGTAGTAATTTAAATACATCTTGTTTTATGAAGTCAACTTTATCTAAATCAAGATTATTGTGCTCGACATTACGTTTTGCGGTATCAAGCGCGGGTTGCGATACGTCAACGTTAGTAACATGCTCGCAGCCGCCACGCAGTGCATACAATGAAAAGGTACCTGTGTAGCTAAAACAGTTAAGTACTCTTTTATCTTTTGAAAAACGCTCTAATGCAGCACGGCTATCACGTTGATCAAGGTAGAAACCGGTTTTATGACCTTCGAGAATGTCTACTTCAATTTTAAAACCATTTTCTTCAATTAATACTGGCTGCTCAGGCTTATTACCCCATAACACGCCCATAGTCGGCTCTAAGCCTTCTTTGGTGCGCACATCGACATCAGAGCGCTCATACACGTTACAGCCTGGGAAAATAGCGATTAAAGCGCCAACTATTTCACCTTTATGGCGCTCAGCACCGGCACTTAATAACTGACACACTAAAAAGTTGTCAAATTTATCAATGGTTACACCTGGTAAAAAATCAGACTCGGCGGCACATAACCGAAATCCCGTTAAGCCACCTTCAGTAATTACTTGCTCGCGTGCCGCAAAGGCACGACGTAAGCGACGTTCAAAAAAAGCTTGGTCGATGATTTCTGTTTCATCAAAGCTCCAAACACGCGCGCGGATCTGTGAGTGCGGACTGTAAGCCGCTGTAGCTAAAAATTTACCATTACTATCGTGAATGGTCACTGTGTCACCTAAACCTGGCTTACCTTTTATTTTTTTGATGGCTTTTGAAAACAACCATGGGTGTTTTCTTTTTAGTGATTTTTCACGACCAGCTTCTAGGTATACGACAGATGACATTAGGCTTCTCATTACGGATAAATTAAGAGCGTATTTTAGTGAAGCAGGCTCGAACATACAATGAATGTTTTGCACAACAGCCTATAACCGCGGTAAAGTAACAGTAATTCAATGCATTAATTTGAAATTACAGGATTTATGGAACAACGTTTGCCCGTTTTAGTATTATCTGAGCCGTTGCAACAGCTAGAAAATCATTGCCGTGCTTTTATTTTGTCGTTAGTGAGTGCTGATGTCGCCCACGATATTACCCATATTGAACGAGTCGTGCGTGTTGCAAAACAGCTCTGCTTTGCTGAAGATGCTTCGATGGACGTGGTGTTACCCGCAGCATGGTTGCATGACTGTGTTGCAGTGGCTAAAAACCACCCGGATCGCGCTAAAGCTTCAACAATGGCCGCAGATAAAGCAATTTCATTTTTAGCGTCAATAGGGTATGACGCGCAATATTTTGATGCCATTCATCATGCTATTGTAGCCCATAGTTTTAGCGCTAACATTGCAATTGAAAGTGTGGAAGCACAAATCGTTCAAGATGCTGATCGTATGGATGCCTTAGGAGCAATTGGTGTCAGCCGCTGTATGAAAGTAGGGGGCTCAATCGGACGCAATTTATATCACCCTGACGATCCATTTTGCGCCCACCGCAGCCCGGATGACAGCTTGTATACATTAGATCACTTCTTCATCAAGCTATTACATATTGCACAGAGTATGAATACACCTTCAGCAAAAGCAGAAGCGGTGCGTCGTACTGAATATATGCAGGTATTTATTGAACAACTTAAGTCGGAGATTGGCTAATGGCAATGCCTACTTTATCTGGTGTCGATCATTGCCATTTAAATGTGACTAACCTTGCGCAAGCCGTCACGTGGTACAAAACAGTCCTTGGATTTAATATTGTGCCAGAGCTTGCTTTTTGGGATGAGGGTACTGGGCCTTTAACACTAGAAGATCCTGCGGCAACTATTCGCTTAGCGTTATTTGAGCGAGAGGGCAGTAGTAAAGGGATTGCATTTGGCGCATCTGGAGAGCAGTTTATCGCTTGGCTTAAGCATTTGGCTGACTTAAATATTAAAACCGTGGTTGCTGATCACAAAGTTACATACTCTGTTTATTTTCAGGATTTAAGTGGTAATAGTCATGAAATCACCTCTCATGACTATGCATATATCTCGGCCAACATCTAGCATATGGTTAGCCTTGGTAGGCAGAGTACACTGCTAAAACAGCATCTAGCTGGCCTTCAAATAGTGCGATAAGCTGAGGATCAAAGTGTTTACCAGCTTGCTCGCGCATATGACTTATGGCTTCATCAACGCTCCAAGCTTGCTTATAGGGACGTTTAGAGGTAAGTGCATCGAATACATCGGCGATTGCCACAATACGTCCTTCAATCGAAATTTCCTCACCTTTAAGACCGTTTGGATAACCTGATCCATCCCATTTTTCATGATGCTCCATCGCAAGTATATAGGCGAGCTGCAATAACGGCGATGACGAGTTTGCTAAAATTTTAGCGCCGATTTTGGCATGCTGTTTCATGTGTTCAAATTCTTCGGCTGTTAATTTCCCTGGTTTAAGCAAGATTGCATCGGGAATGCCGATTTTACCAATGTCATGCATCGGTGCTGCTTGTTTGAGAAGCTCAGCATGTTGTTCAGTCATTCCATAGGCTAGTGCTAAAATTTTACTGTATTTACTCATGCGCACAATATGCTCGCCAGTATCGGTGTCTTTATACTCGGCAGCGCACCCTAAACGATGGACTAAATCAACGTGAGCCAACTTTAGCTGCTCAGCCTGAACTAGGGATAAATGAGTTTTAACACGCGCTCTTACGATTGCAGGACTAATAGGCTTGGTTATGTAATCTACCGCGCCAATTTCAAAACCTTTAAACTCGTCACTTTCATCCGCAAGTGCAGTCACAAAAATGACTGGAATATGCTCAGTAGCAGGGTTTTGTTTAAGCAGCTGACATACTTCAAAACCACTCATATTTGGCATCATAATATCGAGTAGAATGAGTTTGGGTGGCTCTTTTTCAACTAACGCGAGCGCGGCATCACCCGATTTAGCAAAAGAGAGGCGATATTGATTCCCTAATACTTCGCGCATGACTTTAAGGTTGGCGGGTTCATCATCAACAATAAGAATTCGTGGGCGTTCGGTTAGTAAGTCCATCAGTGTGTTTCCAAATTTGCTGCCTGATTGAGCAGCTCTATTAATGCAATAAGAGTACTCTGGGCATTGTCAAAGTCAAACTGGTCGAAATATTCGATTAATGCATCCACATCACTTTGATAAGTAGCGGGGGCATTGTCTGCTAATGTTGCTAACAACTCATCATTGAGCTCTGCATTTTCTGCGTCTTTACGCAGTTGTTCACACAGTATTTTAAATTCGCTGAGCGATAGTACTTGGGTATTTTTTTCGCTGCTTTGCACTGCTATACAGCTGCTGGTTTTTCTAGCTAACAACTCATTGACCGCATTAAACTCTATCTGCAATTGCTGAATTATTTGCGCCTGCTGCTCAGGGGCTTGGCTGTTTTCTAAGGTTGAAAGTAGGGCCATCATAGTCGGTAAACCTAAATTACCAGATAAGCCTTTAAGGGTATGTAATGTGCCATTAATATCTTTTAAGGCATTTAGTCCATCATTAAAGATAATGTCACATGTTGCCTGCTGCTCTTTAAAAAAACGGTGTATTTCGCTCAGCTGTTTACACTTACTGCCCCAAAGTTGCTGTCCTTTTTTAAAATCAATATGCTGTGCTGCGGGATCAATGTGAGCAATTTGCGTTTCTATATTTAAACCAAAGCCAAGCACTTGCGCAATCTCTTGATTCAATTGATTGATATCAACAGGCTTATTGGCGAAGCCATTCATACCCGCTTTTCTAGCCGTTAATTTATCTTGCTGTAAAACACTGGCGGTGAGCGCAATGATCGGAGTCTTTTTTAGCTGTCGTTGTTGCTCAATTTCACGAATTTTTTCGGTCGCGGCAATACCGTCACATTCAGGCATATGGATATCCATTAAAATGACATCAAAATCTTGTTTTTCAAAAATAGCGATCGCTTCTAAGCCGTTGCTTGCAGAGCTAATCGTATGCTGATCTCGCGACAATAATAACTGTAGTAGCTCAACATTTTGTGCTATGTCATCAACGACTAAAATGCGCAGCTTAGGTAATTGCGTATGCAACTTATCAAAGTAATTGACTTGGGTTTCATCACCGACCTCTAAAGGCAATGAAAAATAAAAGCAGCTGCCTTTATCTTCTTCACTGACTACGTTGATTATGCCACCCATCAGCTCAACGAGTTGCTTACTGATAGTAGTACCAAGTCCAGTGCCACCAAAACGACGTGTAGTAGTCCCGTCAGCTTGTTCAAAAGGCTGAAATACCGCTTTAAGACGATCTTTAGCAATACCAATACCGGTATCTTGTACTTCAAAAAATAAGTAATTATTTTGTGTCGTACTGACAGTGACATTCACTGAGCCCTGAGCTGTAAACTTAACTGCATTACCAATTAAATTTGTTAAAACTTGGCGAATTCGGTCTGGATCACCGTAATAAGTAGGGTGAACAGACTCTTTGATGGTAAGTGTTAGTTCTAGATCTTTCTTTTTTGCTTCTAACCAAAATGTAGAAATAATACTATCAAGCACCGCTTGAAGATTAAAATGCACTAATTCAATGGTCAGCTTACCTTTTTCAAGTTTTGCAGAATCCAATATTTCATTTAATAGCCGTAACAGCGAGCGAGCCGCATTATTTACGATAATTAAGTGCTTTTGTTGGTCTTGATCAAGTGGGGTATCCATCAATAAATCACTAAAGCCAATAATCGAATTCATCGGTGTGCGAATTTCGTGACTCATATTCGCCATAAATGACTGTTTGGCTTGAGCTGCATCTTCGGCGGCTATTTTCGCCAACTTTAATTTATCTTCGTATTCACGACGTTCACTAATATCGATAATAACGCCGTCGATCCAAATCGCTTCACCTTGCTTGTTGAACTCAAAGCTACCTTTCTCAAGCACCCAAATTAGCTTGCCACTTCGATGACGTAGTCGGTATTCAATTGAGTATTGCGATTTAGCAGCGATCGCTTGCTCGACCGATTTATTGATGCGTTTGTTATCATCTTTAAAAATCAAATCACTAAACTGAATATGCTGATTGATAAATTCCGATGGGACATAGCCAGTTACTTCATTAATGCTAGGGCTAATAAAAATCATGCTCCAGCTTTTATCCAACTGGCAGCGGAATACCACGCCAGGCATATTATTCATCAGCGAGCGGTATTGTTGTTCTTTCGCTATGAGGTTTTGTTGTAGTTTGCGTTGCTCAGTCAAGTCAGTAATAAAGCCAACAAATATTGACTCTTGTCCTGGCTGGTTTGCTTCACCAATACCTAAGCGAATAGGAAATAGGTGACCTTGTTTATGTTTAGCAAGAACATCACGATTGACGCCAATAACTTTACCTAAATCGATGTGATGTGCCTTTAATAGATATTCATCATGCTCGGCTGCGATATCATCTGCCATCAGCATTTTTATGTTTTTACCCTTTACATCAGTGCTATGCCAGCCGAAAATATTCTCTGCAGCGTTATTAAAGCTTAAGATAATACCGCGATTGTTAATTGTTACTATGCCATCTATAGCGGTCGATAAAATAGCCTCTAAGCGAGATTCATTCCCTGTTTTTTCTTCAAGTAACATGCGATAGCGTACCATACCGTTAATGATAGCAACTATCGCGGTTAGAATAATGGTGGCGAACACTACGCTAATAGCAACAAATGTAAGTTCTGAGCTGGCGCTGTCATTACCAATTAATGGCGAGGTTGCAACAAACCGTGTTGCCGCCATTCCCATGTAATGCATACCTGCAACAGCAAAACCCAAAATGATTGCGCTGATCAACCGCGTCTGCAAAGAATTTAGTGTTGGGAGGTGCTTTTTAATATTAAAGCGAGCATATAAAGATATAAACGCCAGTACAACGGCAACGATAATTGACAACCCAAACATCAATGGATCGTAGCGTAGCAGCGGGCTCAATTCCATTGCTGCCATACCACTGTAATGCATAGTGCCGATACCTGCGCCGAGTAGTACCGAGGGCAGTATTAAACTGAAAATAGTGGCGTTATTTTTTACTAATAATGACACGCCAGTTAGGCAGGCTAAAAATGCTGGAATGAAAGATAAAAAGGTGAGTGTTGGGTCGTAGCTGATATTTGTACACAGTGAAAATGCCAACATACCAATAAAATGCATACTCCAAATACCGCCAGAAAGTACCAAGGAAGCCGTTGAGTTGGCTAATTTTTGATAACTTTTGAAGCGTGTTTCTTTGGCCAGATCGATCATGTAAGTTGCAAAAAATGCAGAGAAAATAGCCGTTAAAACAGACAGAGCGACTAAAAATGGGTCATAAACACCATTAATAAGAAGGCTCGGATCGTGATCGGTAATAAAAAAAGCGGTAAGCATAACGGCTCAATACACTGTTATTTCAGTAATAACTAATATCACCTGAAATATATGTTAAGACAATTAATTAATTTTGCGCAAATGCCTGTTATTTGTTTACATATTTAGCTGCAAAATTTAACAAAATCAAAAACTTTTTAAAATCAATTCGCTAAGTTTCATTGTGCGTAATGATAGCATCATTTATAACCAGTTTTATAGCAGGTATTTAGCTGAACTATTTATTTTCGCAGATAAAGTAATCGGTAATTATCGGGTCATACGTTTGACAAATACGACTACGAATAGTGCCAGAGAGAAACTCCCGCAAAACGCTTCAACTGCAGCAACGAATCGGGAGAAACCAACCGGAGTAATATCGCCATATCCTAAGGTTGTAAAAGTAACCACGCTAAAATAAAAGCTATTAAGTAGGGCTAATAAATTATCACTTAATGTTGCCGCCGGATTGAACTGCATAATACGACCAGCATCCATCACCCCAAAAATAAAATAACACAGGGCGCAGCAGATGATCAGTGACAAACTAAAACGGATCACATTTTCAGGCTTTTCACCATACCCGCACAACATATCAATACAGCTCGAGGCTAATCGTTTTTTTGAACCCCGTGGATATTGTGCGTGACGCATCCGCAGTTCTTTGTACGTGAAATTACCCGCCAGTTCAAATAAGCCTTGTTGTTCTGATGCTTTACGTAAATTGCGAAATATTTCTTCTGATTGTTCAAATAAGTCAAGGGCTGCGCTTTTATCTGTATGTTTAAGCGCTGCTTTAGCTTGTTTTTCCTGTAATAGTTCAGCGCCTAGCTCAATGTTATCAATACGGGTGTTGTTTAGTTTTATACCCAATAAATTTGTATCTTGTAGGTTGCAGTAATGCAGGCTTGCTTCGTGCAAGTTGGCTTTCATCAGTGAACTGTGGGCTATTTTATTATTAAACAGGTGAGCGTTGGTGAGCGTTGCACGATAAAAATTACTGTAAGATAAATCAAAACCATCCTCATCATCTTGTTTTATCAAATTAAGCCCATTGAGGTTAGCGCGTTTTAATTGCAATCCCTGTAATAATCCTCCCTTTTTTGCATAGCGCTCTAATTTTTGGGTCAGATCTAAGCCTGACTTATCAAATTTGGCATCATGCCAAAAACAAAAACCTGAGCCCATGTCTGTTTCTTGACAATGATGGCCATCGGGAGAGGTATAACGACAACAAGGCTTATCAGGCATGTTTGATATCGCTTTATTTAATTCTACTTAGTTATAGATTAGCAGTTATTTTGCAAGGTATTATAGTGACCTGTTAATTAGTTCAATGACTGTCGGTCAATTACAAGAGTTAGGTTTGTTTGAATATACATTAAAACGTAGTCGCCGCCGCAAAACTGTCGCTATCAAAGTCCAGCAACAAAGTGTCACAGTTTATGCGCCTGTTGGGGTTGCTAAAAAGGAACTTGAAAGCTGGCTGCTAAGTAAAACTGACTGGATCAATGCGCAAATTAATAAGCAAAGTCAAATGCTTGATACTCGCCAATACCCATTACAAGATAATCGCGTACTGGTTTTTTCACAACCTATGATACTGACTTATGGTGTCAGCTCGCGCAGCGCATGGCAGCTAGTAAAAAATCAGCAGGGGAATGTGTTACAGCTAAATCTTTCTGGACGGGTTAAGCATCAGCAGCCAATGTACCAAACCTTGCTCGAAAGTTTTTTACATGAGCAATTAGAAAATTATATTGAAATGCGTGTACATGCTTATTGCCTAAAAATGGCAGAGGCTTTACCTAGCAGTATTCGCATTCATACTTATAAGCGTCGTTGGGGCAGTTGTAATCGACGACGAGAATTGACCTTTAATTTGTTATTAGCCAGTGCGCCGCAGAGTATTATTGATTATGTAATTGTGCATGAACTAGCTCACTTGAAATATTTAAATCACAGTGCCGCATTTTGGCAGCGCGTCAGTGAGTTTTATCCTGATTATAAGCAAGCAACAAAATGGTTAAGGCAACACGGTGCGAGTTTACAATGGGTAGTCGAATGAGTTAGCGAGGATAAAGTTACCGAGGGTAAAGTTAGCGAGGATAAAGTTACCGAGGGTAAAGTTAGCGAGGGTAAAGTTAGCGAGGATAAAGTTAGCGAGGATAAAGCCCCCTGTGTCAGGATAGTTGTCGCCTCTAACTTTTAATAGAGGCAGATAAAATGAGACGTCGATTTACTCAAGAATTTAAAGTTCAAGCTGTTGAAAAAGCATTATCTCAATGTGATGATGTT
>NZ_JACJEV010000043.1:0-33549 GCF_014164235.1 Pseudoalteromonas sp. SG44-17
ACCAGCCGTGTCTCGATAACACTGTGCTGGCTCTTGCCTTGATAGGTTTTTTGTTTATCACGAGGATAACTCGTTGGCAGCTCAAATAACTCCATCCCTGTTAGCGCTTGTTGCCAATAACTTAGCTGCTGTTGATATATAGGTGATTGTTTAAACTGACCTTGCCAATGTACATAATCTAAATACTGTAAAGGTTTACATGCAGCCGCATTATTAACGGTATTATTATTATTTGTCAGTATCGCCAATAATTCTTGCACCAAAAGCCGTACAGACCAACCATCGGCAATAATATGATGCATCGCAATGTATAACCATTTACCCTCACCTGAGTGGCCAATTAACGTTGCACGTATCAGTAAATCATTTTCCAGATCAAAGCGGTAACTTAATTCATCGTGTAATTTTTCAACTATTTGTGTGGGTGTTTCATGCCGTGCTATCTCAAGTGCATTCAATGCTAAGCGCAACTGGCTATTAACTCGCTGCACAACACCTTGATCAGTGTTAAAAAATTGCGTTGTTAATATTTGATGGCGAGCCAACAATGTGTCAAATGCCCGCTGTAGTTCATTTATTGTCAATGAGTCTGACAGCTGCAACAGACCACACATATTGTATGCAGTTGACTGCTGTTCATATTGATCAATAAACCAAATACGTTGTTGCGCACTTGATAAATCCCCTTGTTGCTGATGATGACGTTGCATATAGGCAATCAGCTCATCCTTACATGCTTTGATCTTTGCCAGTTCTGGTGCTGGGACTGTCGTTAACTTACTTCGTAACTTTAACCGCCCATCTTGCAAATAAACGAAGATACCTTGTGCGTCCAATTCGGCCAGTAAAGTTTTAATTGCTACATTATCCATGTTACAAGTCCATTTCAGTCATGCTGCTATCATCAAGGGCTTTACTAATATCACGGCCGCTCACTATATCGCTCACAACAGTAACCTGAGGCTGACTTTGCTCGGTACTTGCTGCTCGCGCTGATAATAAATCGTCAATTCGTAGCGCTAATTGCGCAACGCTAGGGTAGTCAAAAATATCGCCTACCGTCACCCGTACTTTAAATTGCAGATTAATTCGTGACACAAGCTGCATAGCGAGTACAGAGTTACCACCACAATCAAAGAAGCTTTCTTGGGTACCTAACACTGCAACCTTAAGTAATGCTAAATAATGTTGCAGTAAGCTCGTTTCAGTCGCGCAGCTGGGGGCAATACGCACTATTGCCGATTGCATAGCCGCAGTCGGAAGCGGTAATGCTTTCGTGTCTAATTTTCCATTTGGTGTGGTTGGCCACTGCGTTAACCAACAGATTGATTCTGGCACCATATAACTTGGCAATGATTGTGATAGCACACGGCGTAATTCACTCACACTCCAAACACTTTCCAAACTGTCGTCCTCAAGGCTATAAGCACATAAACTCGGCTGGTCTTGATTGTTTGGTTTGATAAAAACACGTACATCTTGGTTCGCAAATAACAAGCGCAGGTGGTGTTCAATTTCACTTAATTCAATACGATGCCCGTTTAGTTTAACTTGTTGATCTAACCGCCCTTGTAGTTCAATACGGCCATCGAGTAAACGCCTTGCACGGTCGCCAGTTTTATACAAACGCTGATGCGATTGACCATTAAAAACATGACTAACAAAACGTTCAGCTGTGAGTGCTGGTTGCTGTAAGTAGCCAGTCGCTAATCCTAAACCACCGATCCATAACTCCCCCCACACGCCAATAGGTAGAGGTAAACATGGACTTTGTGCATCCTCAGCCATAACATACAAGCTCGTATTAGCAATTGCTGAACCTATCGTAATATCATCACTGTGCTGAATATGGCTAATTGCAGACCAAATGGTGGTTTCGGTTGGACCATACATATTCCATAAATCCCCCTGCTGCGACAGCACCGCCTGAGCAAGTGCTGGATCAAGCGGTTCGCCACCACACAAGACCTTGATACCAGCTAAACAATCAGGTGCTGCATTTATTATTAATCGCCATAACGTCGGAGTCGCTTGCATAATAGACACTGGGAAATGTGCTATTAGATCGGTAATTGCATATGGGTCACTGCATGTTTGCTCACTCGCAAGCAGTACATTAGCCCCAACAATTAAGGGCGAAAACAGCTCTAACATCGCGATATCAAATGCAATAGTGGTAACTGCTAACAAGCAATCGGTTGGCTCTATTCCTGGCTGTACCGTCATAGCGAGCAACAGGTTTTGTAGCCCTTGGTGATTAATTTCCACACCTTTAGGTTGCCCCGTTGAGCCCGATGTATATATAACATAAGCGCTTGATAAAGGAGCAATAACGCGATCTGGATTACTGCTTTGCAAGCCTGTAAGTACCACAGTATCAATATCTAATACGGGCAATTTGTTGCTCGCAATAATTGGGCTACTATCACTAAAACTGTCACACAACAGTAAATCAGCTTGTGCATCAGCCAGAATATATTCAATGCGTGCTTGCGGAAAAGTAATATCGAGTGGCAAAAATGCAGCCCCCGTTTTTAATACCGCTAATAAGCTAATAATCAGCTCCGCACGCCTTGGTAGTGCAATTGCGACTAAGCTGCCGACCCCAATACCTTGCTCAATAAGATAATGAGCAAAGGTATTTACTCGTTGATTTAACTGTGAATAGTTAAGGCTTTGGCCATCACAGGTAATAGCAATATTGTCAGGGTATTGAGTCGCAGCATATTCAAATGAAACGATACAAGAATCGACACAAAGTTGTTTATCAACACGCTCACATTGTTCAGTAACCAGTGTCGCTATTTGTAAATCATCTAACAATGAACAGTTCGCACTGTTTAGTTCGTCTGTCCCAACAGCGTTGCTAAACAACCCTATCAACCCAGATAACCAATGATTTACCTGTTCATATGTAAATTTATCTTGTTGATATTCAAGGGTGAGTGACCAACTGTTAGCAAACTGAATTAAGTTACAACTTAATTGGAATTGGCTATAACAGGTGTTGCTTGGCATGGTATTTAATTGCAATTCAGTAAATGCCGGTAAGGCAGTAACTTTATCTAAATTAAATAAAGTATTAGGTAAATTAAGCGATTCATTTGCTAACGCTGAATAAGGGAAATGTTGATGTTCAAATGCAGTTAATAATTCAGATTGCACTGTTTTGATTAACTCTCGAACACTACTGATGTTTGTAATATCAATGCAAATTGGTAAAATATTCGTGCAATAACCGACTAATTCGCTATCGGAAGATTCTGCGCTATCAGCTTGAGGGAGTAATTGTCGATCAGAGCAAGGGATCCCAACGGTGATCATTGACTGCTGGCTAAGCTTACTTAACCACGCTATATATAACCCCAATAAAGTGGCAAATTGACCGCAGCCCTGCTGTTTAGCCAGATCAGCAATATTTCCTTTGGTGTGCTCATTGAGCTCAACAGTCAATACCGATACTGCATAGTTCGTTGTCGTTGCAATCGCAGTGTTTGTTGGTAGTTGCAACGGCATACTTGGCGCTAGTTGTGCCAACCAAAATGCCTTATCTTGCTGGTAATTAGCAGACTCTTTATAGTGGTCAAGTGCTTTAACATATGCACTAAAGTCTACCGGTGCTGCCAACGCCTCTGTTGTGGTGTTGTTATAGTGTTGGGCAACTTTACTCAAAATAATCTGCAACGATACGCCATCACAGAGTAAATGATGCGTAACCACACTTAAGTAAGCAGTATTATCATTTTCTCTTAGTATCGCAAAGCGACATGCAACTTCATTATTAAAATCAAAAGCATGGTAACGTAACTCCTGCAACTGAGTTGCTACAGCGATATTATTATCTGAGTGTTGTAGATTAATAACTAACAATTGAGGACGATGCTCAGCCACTAACCTATGGCAAAGCGTATCGCTATCAATTGCATACTGTAAAATAGTGAACTCGCGTACTGTTTTATCAACTGCGGTAACTAAGCGACTTATATCTAACTGACCTGTTAATTTAAGTACGGCTTGTAAGTGATACGCAAAAGCCCCCTCAGGTGACTTTGACGCTAAGGCAAGTAATTGCTGCTGCGCCTCGGTCAATGGAAATGTCGCCTCTAAGGTGGCCAAGCTCATCTTATCATCACGCTCAATACCAAAATAACCTGCCACCTTTAAGCTCAAGGCACTGTCTTTAACTGCGGTAATAATGATCTCTATATCTGCATCTGTATGTGCTGCTGATAAAAAGCAGTTACGTCCTTCCCAAATAAAGATGCCACGATTAAGCATTTCATAAAAAAACATATCTAGATTTTGGCTAAATCTAAAACGAAATAAAGAGCTAAAAGCTTCAATTTGAATTGGGATCATTGCATCAGCAAAAAAGCGATTAAGGGTTGTTTTCAGATAATTGGTTTTATCACTTAGCCTTTGTTGTAACTGTGGTCCTTGGCGTTTAATTTCGCTTAAAACCGCTTTTGCACTGGCCATTGCCATTGGGTGTTTACAAAATGTTCCAGCAAAAAAAGTCGTATCTGCCTGTGGATAAGACTGATCACCATATTGCCATACACCACCATCAATACCGTCTAAGTAATCGGCACTGCCGGCAACAACTCCGATTGGCAACCCTCCACCAACAATTTTGCCATAGGTTGCCATATCAGCTTGGATCCCCACTAATCCCTGTACGCCGCCTGGATGAGCGCGAAACCCGGTGATCATCTCATCAAAAATCAGTGCTATTCCATGCTCTGTGGTTATTGCTCTGAGCTCTTTTAAAAATTCCCACGGTTGTATTTCTGGGTATCTGCTTTGAACCGGTTCAACCAATACCGCAGCAATTGTATGTGCATTTGCACGAATAATTTCCAGCGCCTGCGCGCTACCGTAATCTAATACTAAGTTGTCATTAACTGCGCCTTGGCGAACACCTGCGCACATAGGCTCGATGTCTCCTTGGCCCACAGAGTGCGCCAAAGTACCATCATAATGACCATGGTATGCCCCACTAAACTGCACAATTTTGTCACGTTTTGTATAATTGCGTGCTAAGCGCAGTGCGGTCATGACCGCCTCGGTGCCTGAATTACAAAACGTCACACGCGCCAAACCAGTTAATTCGCTGATCAAAGCAGCCACTTCACACGCTAAAGGACTGGCTAAGCCTAATTGAATACCTTGATCTACTTGTTGCGCTAAAGCATCAGTCACAAATTCGGCTTTATGGCCAAATAAATTAACTCCAAAATCCATTGTAATATCAATGTATTCATTGCCGTCTATATCCCATAATCTGGCTTGCTCGCAGTGGTCTGCATAAATCGGATAAAGCATTTCCTTGCTTGATAACCTAAACCCCGCTGAGGCTCTGCAATCAGCTAAGTTGCCACGATGTTGAGCAACCAGCTTTTTCGATGCGCTGGTTTTTGCGCAATAATCAGCTTTTAGTTGTTCAAAATGCTGCTGCATAGCGGGTGACTGATGCTGCATGTGTAATTGTCTACTTTGCGATGCAGGAAGTTCTGTGGCGCGCTTATTTACGGGCATTGCAACTGTTTTTACTTGCTGCTGAGGCATATTGTCTGGCGTTACACTTGCCGAGGAGGTTATAGCACTGCCCTGTAGAAAACGTAATTGTTGCGCTGTCACCGCGGCAATGCTTTGACGGCCAAAATCATTAGTTACACTCGCGGCAGCTTGCAGCTGCTGCTGGCAAATTGCCATGATAGTCTGTTGATCAAACCCCATATTGGCTGAAGAAGTTGTTGTATCAGAGTACGAAGGGGTATTCTGCTCTACAATTGCAATATCCGAGGTTAACTGGGCATCTTCAGTGTGTGGGTAAAAGTCACTATGTTGCGCAATATAATCCAATAAACTATCCACTGTGCTTAGTTCTTCGTAAAACTGGCGTACGCTAAACTCTAAGCCAAATTCTCTTTCATAGGTGCGTACGGCTTGCATTATCATTAATGAATCAACCCCCATTTCAAGTAAGGGAACATTCGTTTTTATAGCATCAACTGGTAATGATAATAAATTTGCAAGATTAGAGAGTACGATGTCACGAATAAGCTCAGTTCGTGCAACAACTTGGTTTATGTTTGTTACCGATTTATTGGCCTGCATATTTTCCTGCATTGCAGTACTTTTTAGCGCTGGTTGCTTTGCTGTTGGCACTATCCAATGTGCATTTTTTGCAAACGGATAAGCGGGTAATGGCTGTTTTTGAATATTTATTTGTGGATAAATATGCGCCCAATTTAGCTCAATGCCTAGTTCAAAAATACGCCCTAAACTGGTTACTAAACGTGTTTTATCAGCACCTTGACTGTGCAATATAGGTAAATACTCAGCATCTAAATGGGGCAAGTTTTCTTGCAATAACACCATCAAAACAGGTTTTGGTCCAACTTCTACCGCGCACAAATGCTCACGTTTATCTAACTCGCTCACGCATAAATCAATGCGAACAGGTTTAGTGATCTGCTCGATCCAGTATTGAGGTGTTGCTAAGGCGTCAGTTTCTAGCTGGCCAGTCACCGACGACAACAAGGGATAACAAGGTTTTCTATAGTTTACTTGCGCTGCTATAGCAGCAAAATCATCAAGCATCGGATCCATAAGTGGTGAATGAAAAGCACGTGCTGTGTTGAGCTGTTTAATCGTCAGATTTTGTTCTTTTAATAACTCAATGGCAATCTCAAGCGCTGAGTTTTCGCCCGAGAACACCACGCCAGAAGCACCATGATAGGCTGAAATTGCAATTTGAGTCTTGCCATTATCATGGCATTTTGTAATGACTTGCTGGGCAACTTGCTCACTACAACGCACTGCAAACATGCCCCCATTATCAGCAAGTTCATGCATGAGTTGGCCACGCGCAGCTATCAATAAAATAGCATCAGCTAACGAAAACACCTGAGCAATGCATGCCGCTGCATACTCCCCAACACTGTGACCTAATAACAGCTTAGGAGTGGCGCCAAAGTGGATCATTAATTTGGCCGTAGCATACTCAACCGCAAATAAGCCGACTTGAGTCCAGTTAGTTTGTTCTAAAAACTGTTTATGGCTTTGCTGATACAGAACCATTAGCAATGACTCGCCAAGTCTATCGCCAAGTAAATGATCACATTCATCAATCGCGTTTTTAAATACAATTTGCGTATCATACAATTGTTTTGCCATTGCCGGATATTGCGAGCCCTGACCAGTAAATAGCATTACTAACTCATAATTTGTCGCAGCTTTATCATTTTCAGCCGCACTTAAATGCGAGGTTGTATTTAAGCCACGCATCGCACGTAATAAACCTGCACGATCTTCGCCGCATACGGCACGTTTTGCTTCTTTAAACTTAGTCAGGTGTGCTGCTGTGTAGATCAGCGCATCAAATTCATTATCAGATAAACTCTTTAATCTCGTTTCATAACGCGTCAGTAAATTGGCTAACGCATCTGGAGTTTTAGCTGATAACGGTAACAGGTAAAATCCCGTTTGCGAGGCTAAATCAATGGTATCGACCGCACGTTGAGGTGCACTCGCACAGATAATATGTGCATTGGTGCCACCAAAACCAAACGAGCTAACACCAGCAATACAACCATTGTCTGAACTAACAGGCCATGGCTGTAAATCACGATTAATTTTTAACGCAATTTTATGCCAAGCAATGTGTTTGTTAAGCTCTTTAGCATGAGCTTGGCCGGGTATTGTTTTATGCTGCATGCATAACATGGTTTTGATCACACCAGCAATACCTGCACCCGATTCCAGATGGCCAATATTCGCTTTCACAGCGCCCACAGTAAGTGGCTCAGCTAAGCTTGTTTGTGGCCTATAGACTTTACTCAGCGCCGATACTTCTATTGGATCACCCAGCTCTGTACCAGTGCCATGGGCTTCAACATATTGCACGTCATCTGCTGCAATTTGTGCATTAGCTAACGCCGACTTAATAACACTTTGCTGTGACAAGCCATTAGGTGCTGTAATGCCATTACTGCGGCCATCTTGATTGACTGCACTGCCTTTTAGTACCCCGTAAATAGGGTCGTTATCCTGTACTGCCTGCGCTAACGACTTTAATAATAAACATCCCACCCCTTCACTTCGTACATAGCCATCTGCGGAGTCTGAAAACGTTTTACAACGGCCATCTTTTGCAAGCATTTGCGCGTTTTCACAGGCGTTCGTTACCTCATCACTGAGGATCAAATTCACCCCGCCCACCAAAGCTTGGGCTATTTCACCACTGTGAATACTTTGCATGGCTAAATGCAATGCAACTAACGAAGATGAGCATGCTGTATCAACTGCAACACTTGGCCCGCTGAAGTTGTAATAATACGATAACCGATTAGCCGCAATACTCAGCGCAGTACCAGTACCTAAATAAGCATTTTGCTTTTCATATTGCTGAGAAAGTAAGAAGTAATCATTTTGCGAGATACCAATATAAACCCCTACTTTTACACCCGATAATTGCAGCGGCGCATAACCTGCGGCTTCAATGGCATGGTAACTGGTTTCTAGCAACAATCGATGCTGAGGATCTATATGCTTAGCTTCGGTTGGAGAAATACCAAATAAATTTGCATCAAATTGTTCAATGTCACTGATGTAACCACCTAAACGGGTATTATCCAAATGTGGGCATAACATGCCGCGACTTTCGTTTGGCAGTCCAATTGCATCTTGTTGGTTACATAATAGCTGCCAAAACGCCTCTATACTTTCAGCTTCAGGGTAACGACATGCCATCCCTATAATGGCAATGTCTTTGTCCGTGGAGTCCCTTAGAGACTGAGCAGCTTCATTTAGTGTGGGTATAGCCGCGGGCATAGTGACTGTATTTGATGATATAGCAGCAGTTCGGATCGCAGCAAATTGCCATAAATAATTAGCAAGCTTTGAAATAGATGGATAGTCATATAAAACTGTCGGCTCTAACTCAATATCATGCAATTCCATTAACTCACCCGAAATACGCACCGCCTTCATTGAATCAACCCCTAAAGATTGAAATGAAGCATCAACAGCAAGTGATTGCGGGTCCATATCAACTTCCTGTGCAACGACGCTTTGCAACAAGCTAAGTAAATTTGCATGTTGTTCATCTTCAAGTGCACAGTGGCTACTGAATATATCTGCTGATTGTGGCTCAAACGTTTCGCTCTCAAAAGAACCACGCAATTGATAAAGTGGCGTTAGCTGCTGCGCTAAGTAATGACGTTTGTTTTCTTGACGTTGAATTTTTCCGCTAGATGTTTTTAATACTCGCCCAGGTTTTATCAGTACAACATCATAGGGCGTAATACCATGCTGCTCTGTAATCGCTTGGATCACATCTTTACATATCGCTTCAGGATCAAGTTTACGAACCGCAGTACGTTTTACTTGTTGCACAATGACAAGTCGCTCTTGCTGTTCGCACATTATTGAAAATGCCGCACCACCGTTATTATCAAGTGCAGCATTTGCGTTACTTACCGTCAATTCAATATCTTGTGGGTAATAATTTTTACCGCGAAAAATTAATACATCTTTAGAGCGCCCAGTGACGAACAACTCATCGCGATATACAAAGCCTAAGTCGCCAGTGCGTAAGTATGGGCCATCATTATCATCAACATAGGCCTGAAATATTTCTTTTGTTAATGCGGCTTTTCCCCAATAACCTTGTGCAACACTTGCACCTTTGATCCAAATTTCGCCGGTTTCGCCATCAGCACAGCGTTTATTAGTGTCAGTATTAACAATGGCCATTGTATGGTTGTGCCACGTAATGCCACACGACACCGCATAATAAGGCGAGTTATCGGATGATGTGTGTAAATCACAAAATGAATCATCATCGCCATGCGTTACGTTTGTTACTTTACCTGTCTGTAATTCTGCAGTGATAAGACGTAACACAGTTGGCGAGTGTGATAATTTACCACCGCTTGCAAATAAAGTTGTTTCCGCCATACCATAACAAGGAGAAATACTGTCACGGCGAAAACCACACCCTTTAAATTTCTCTACAAAGCGCTCCAACGTCGTCGCTCGAACGGGCTCCGCACCATTTAATGCAGAGCGCCAATGTGATAAATCGAGGTTTTTTAAATCAGTATCTTTAACCGTATCGACACATAAATCATAAGCAAAGTTAGGCGCACTAGAGGTTACAGCTTTAGTATCACTTAACAGTTTGAGCCAGCGATACGGCTTTTGTAAAAAGTAAGTCGGATTCATCAAAGCCGCGGGTGCACCAATATAGATCGGATGCAAAATACCAAAAATAAGACCCATATCATGAAAGTGCGGTAACCAGCTGACAATACCGGTGCTGTGATCATGACCAAAGGCTTGCTTCATCATTTCTTGATTATCGAGAATATTGGCTTGGCTAACCATTACCCCTTTTGGCTCACCCGTTGAGCCAGATGTATATTGTAGAAAGGCTAATTCGTCAGCTGCTACTTCGCAGTGCTGAAAATCTATAGTGTCAATTTGATAAGTGGGTTCAGCGTCAGTGGTAAAAATAGCTAAATCAGCCAATAAAGGTTCAGCTTCAAATAATGGACGTGCTATTTCATTAATTTTTTCTGTGGTCAGTGCACCTTTCGCACCAGCATCAACAACAATAGTTCTTAAACGGTCAATATTTTGATTCTTTTTTGGAGGATAGACAGGAACAGCAACAATGCCAGCGTACAGACACGCAAAAAATGCCTCCACAAATTCAAAACCAGAATTAAATAGCAATAGCGCCCTATCCCCTTGCGAAAAATGCTCCTGCAAGTGCCGAGCAATTTGCTTAGCACGTTCATCTAACTGCGTATAAGTGAGTGTTTTACAAGGTTGCTGATCGTCATAAAAATATTGATATGCAGTATCACTACCACGCGTGTTAGCTAATTTAACTAACCTAGCCGCTAAATTTATATTCATTCCATGACCTATTTTGGTTTGCGGCTCACTGCAACACCAAAGCCAAAATAAAGCTCTGCACTTCTACAGCTTGGTTGCCTCAGTGTATAAACCACTAAAATTGAAATATAATCAATTACATAGACTCATAACATTATTTAACGATTGCACATATTGTAATCCGCACAATATAAATAACGTATTGAAACTTAAAGGTAAACTAACCGCTAAAACCACCAGCTGCGCTAATCAACTGCACCTTAATTTTGCAATAACTTTCATTTAAAATTTGGTATATAAATACCAATAAATAAAGTTACTGTGATAAAAATAATTAATATTGCGACCATGAGAGTAGTACAAAAAAACTAGACCAACATTAATAAAGCTAATAATTTACAAGTTAATACCAAAAACCATCCTAAAGGCGTATTTATTAATTAACCTCTATGCTAAGGCTAATGTTACTTGATCAAACCCTATAGAAATATTACAAAACATTACGTTTTATTAAAAAATAATTAACCAAAAAGTGATGATTGATTTAAGGCAATAATTAGCTTTATTAGTAAATTCACTTTACCTACTTGAGCTATTTTCAGCATTTCCTGTATGAGTCTTATCGGGGTCTTCAAGTTACGTGACTAAATACACAAAAGCTAAATGTGATGCAAAGATGACCGACTTTAGCTACTGACAAACGTTCTACTCATTTAGTGCTAGTATTCCCTCACAAGGCACGCCTGCAATATTACGAACTCAATCGTCAAGTAAGTACACGGTTGATCAACTGCACATCATCTCTATTAAATAAAGTATCTAATAACTTTGATTAATCTGTCCTAAGGTTAGTTAATTAATGCTTGCTGTGGTCAGACTGAATAAGCTAGATTACGCGCTTTTTAAACTATACTTGAGGGACTATTAAGCAGTGAGGAACTTTATGTCGGTATTCAACTGGTACAATGCGTCAATAAAGCAAAAAATTGGTGGATTATTTGTTTTTTTATTAACGTTTTTGTTTTGTGTTATTGTTTTTTCGGCCTATAAAGTAAATCAAATAGAACGTGAAATGCGCGTAGTGGCTTTTCTGGATATTCCGTTAAGTCAGTTAATGCAACAAGTGGAGTTCATAGAGCTTGAACAACACCTGCAATTTGAGCAATTTCAACTAAAAAACCAAATGGGTGATAAGCCGCTCAACCCACATCAACAATTTGCTTTTGAAAAACAAAAAATAAAACAATTGCTCGATAAAGCGGTAGCAATGATCAATCACTCATTAGCATTAAAAGAAGTCATATTACAGCCTGAAGCACATCAAAAAGTGGCCACCACAATTGAAAACTATACGCAAAAAAGTGACGAGTTTGAAAACTATTTAGAAAATGTTTACCAACAGAATCAACTTACTGAGCAAGCGCGGTTGCAAGTCGAAACAATGGCAACTGAGCTAGAAAGTGCAGAAAAACAAATAATAGCGCAATTAAATAAATTAACCTCTGATGATGCGTATTACACAGATCAGCACGAAAAAGACTTTCTATTTGTCAGCAGCTTACTCGGTATATGCGCCATCATCCTCGGCTTGCTGTTAACGACCTTTATTATTCAAATTATTTTACGTCGTATTCAACGCATCCAATCTAATATCGAAACATTAAACTCTTCTGTTGAACACCATGAGTTACCTTTGGAACTTCAGAAAAAGATCAAAACTAAAGATGAGCTTGCAGCATTAGAACACGATATAAAAATTGTTATATCTCGTTTGAATCAGGAAATGACTAGCCGTGAGGAAATTGAAAAACAATTAATAATATTAGCAACCCAAGATCGCTTAACAGGTGTATTTAACCGACACAAGTGGGAAGAACAAATAGAAAACCAGATCAATATGGCAGCACGAAGCGAATATCTATTTGCTTTAATAATATTGGATATTGATCACTTTAAACAAGTTAATGACCAATATGGCCACCAAATAGGTGATAAGTTATTAAAACATCTAGCTACACAATTACAGCAACAAATACATGCCATGGATATGCTGTTTCGTATCGGTGGCGAAGAGTTTGCTATTATCTCTCCTATTCAAGATAAGCAACACGCCCACCAACTTGCAGAGCGGTTACGAGTGTATATTAGCGAATTAGATGAAGTGAGCTTACCTAAAGTGACCGCAAGCTTTGGGGTAACATGTTATCAGGCAGATGACTCGAGTTCAGTTATTTTTAATCGCGCAGATAAAGCACTCTATGAGGCAAAAGCACAAGGTCGTAATTGTATCGTAGTCGCTTAACTTGTATTGGCTGTATTAGTTCAGAGCAAATTTATATATTTAGGCTGGCTTTACACACATGTAAATATCTATGTTGATACTGTTAACTGGCAAACTCAATACAATATTCCGCCGGCTCTATTCGTACTTGAGTTACATACAAATCATTGGGTAGCTGCACATTATTAGCCATATCAGCTGAATTAAGCGCGTTGAGGTTAGCCATTAACGCTTGTCGCTTTTCGACCCACTCACTAGGAAAGCACGGATTATCAATAAAATGTGATACTGCTCTGAACTCAAAATAGATCGTTCTACGTATAGCTGAACCTTTCTGTCTTCCTGATGCATGAACCGTGTTTACATGGTGAATTACCACATCACCTGCATTGGCCGTAATATCCACACTTTGTAATTGTGCAATGGATAGCTGGCGCTTTAAATCACACACACTTGCTTGGCTACAATGAGACTGCGGGATCACTGTTAACGCCCCTTGCTGCGCTATTGCATCATCTAAATACACCCCCACGGTAAAAATAGGCTCTTGAGTTCTCACCGCCATATCGCGGTGCCAATCAAATCCGCGTGCATCTAATGAATTTTTTATCACAAGTGACTCATAGCTAGGTAAAACAGCTTCGCCGATAATCGCTTCAACGTAACTCATTAGTTCGGTTTGCGCTAGCAGTTGAGCAAATTGTGGCTGAAATTGAAAAAGCTCATTAATGCGATAAACAAAAGGCTCATCTGCAGTTTGCATAACAGCAATATTATCAAATGGTAAACCGGCTACATAGCGTGACTGTGCTTGAGCAACCAACTCATCACAAAAGTGCTGCAGTTTTGAGATTACACTTGGTTTAAGTACTTGTTTAATTTGTACAAAACCCTGCTGCTTAAACCGTTCAACCACTAGATTGGTTTGCATATTTAATTATCTCCTTTTAATATACAGGCACTAAAATTTGTAGTCCGGCGCTATTAATAACTAAACAGGCTGTATTTCACTTGCCCAACAGTTCAGAAAAATAATAAAAAAGCATACTAACCTTGCTCAAATCTAGCTAGCACATATTCGATGAATAATCTGACGCGCAATGGTAAATGGTCACGATCCCGATATAACATAAATAAAGTGCGTGCCTTGCTTTGCCAATCAGGCAAAACATGCTGAAGCTCACCTTGAGCTATCATTGGTAATGCATAATAGTCAGGAATATAACCAATCCCCAAGCCTTTTTTAACCGCGTGTGTGAGCATTTGAATTTCATCAAGCTCTAAACGAATGCCCTTACTGGGTTGAAAATCATAAGCGTCATCATTTTGTTTATTTACTAATTGCCAAATAGACATCGGCTGGCAAATCACAGCGCTTTTTGCACATAAATCAGTGGGATGCTTAACACTGTCGGCCACCGTCTGCGAATTACTGCACAAAATAAAGTGAATATCTTTAAGTGGCCTCGCAATCCAATTATCAACCACCGTATTACCCACCCTAAACACCACATCCATTGCTTGCGCTTCAATATCAATTAAAGTATTCGAGAGCCTAATATCTAGTTGGATCTCAGGATATTGCAGTAAAAAATCATAAAAAATATCCCTTAAAAATTGCGAGCCGGCATTAATAGGTGCACTGATTATGATCTTACCTTTCGGTTGATTCTTCTCGATATGAAGATCATCATTAATGCCATCTAACTCAGCAAACAATGCACTCGAACGTTGGTAATACAGCTCCCCCATATGGGTCAGCGATACGCGATGAGCATCACGGTTTAACAATCTAAGCTGTAAATCATCTTCAAGTTGTCTAATACGACGGCTCAATGTTGATAAAGGCACTGATAAAGCCAGTGCAGCATCTTTAAAACTTTTTAAATGAGCAACAATACAAAAATAGCGTAAATCGTCTAGTGAATATCTATATTTCATTTTTGGAATCTACTCTCTTATTTTTGCTTGTTTATCCACATTATGGAAAGTAATACACTTGCCGCAACTTTTCAAAATCTCTGGATTGCTGATGAACTTCTCAGCCAACACAAAAGCTATTTTACTCCTGTTATTATGTGCATTTTTTAGGGAAGTTGCTTTCCTATTGGTAAACATGCATTAAATCAAGTACACGCACTGACTTTAGTATTTTGGCGCTTTAGTATTGCCGCAATATGCTTGGCTATCTACTTAAAAATAATTAACAGTACAAAACCAAGTTTAACGTTCAACCAATGGGCTTGGGTGATTATTGTTAGTGCTGTTGGCGTAGGTGGCTTAAACCTCGGTTTATTTACCGGGCTGGAACATACCAGTGCCGCAAACGGCTCGTTAATAATGGCGCTGAGCCCACTTGCAACCTCATTAATAAGCTCAGTTGCAAAGCGCTCAATGCCTACTGCAGCACAATGTTTTAGCTTAATCGTTAGCCTATCAGGTGTATTATTAGTTATCACCAATGGCGACTTAGCCGTGCTTTTGAATATGCAAATCAATGCCGGCGACAAAATGATCTTTTTAGGTATGTTAGCTTGGAGTTCATACACTTACTTTAGCCAAGGTATCAATCAGTACATGCCTGTATTGCCTTATACTTTTGTTAGTATGCTAAGTGGTGCAACAATCATTGGCTTAATGTGTTTAGTGACCGCCAATGTACACCCGCTTAGCGAACTCAGTAATAGCTCAATGGTAGGTATTATCGATGTTATTTATATTGGCTTATTTGGAACTGTTGCCGGCTATCTTCTGTGGCTTAATGGCATACGCCAACTTGGCTCAGCGAATGCGTCGTTATTTTTTAACTTCGTTCCGGTATTTGCCATGTTAACAGCATTTTTGATGGGCCAACCAATTACAGAACTACAATTAATTGGCATTATTGTTGTGATCATCGGCTTATTAATGCCACGAATTGTTACCCCAAAACGCATTCCTGAACCTGTAAATAACAAGTAATACAGCACCAGCTCATGATATAGCGATGGGTTACCTGCAACTCTATCGCTATTTAACCGCGTATTATTTTAGGATCAACAGGTTAGTGTGGCAGTTACTCTTTAAATAGAAAGAGTTACAATAATGCATTAGCAGCACACATAAACACCAAGGAGCAAAAAAATGAAAAATAACGACACCTTTAAAACTATCGCCACCTTAATTTTTAAGCAGCTTTATCAGCAGTTTCCAACACCAGTCAATTTAGATCCGAAAGCTATTATAGAAAGTGCATCAGCAGAGCAAATCGAATCAGTTAAAGGCACAATTGCGTTTCTTAACTACGAAGGCTATATTTTTGCTACCCCAAGCGCGACTTTTTTATTAACTGAAAAAGGCTTTGATCACGCTTTATGTCCAAAGTTTTAAATATTAAATCAATACATTAGCCTATGTTAATTAAGATTAATCACAACCAACACTATATAAATAGTACTCACTAAAAATATCATTACGACGACCAAATAGACTTCTAATAACTTTTATTACCTTGAGGTGAAACTCTTTGGCTGGACTATTAATAGTTAAAAAACCTTCAGTAAAAAACACGTTTAGTTATATTTAGCTCACTAAACGTGTTTAAAAACATAAAAACGCACACTTATATTTACATTAAATTTACAAAATAAAAATATTAAACATGCACGTGTAACCAGCTCATTTGTTGTTAACCATCACATTTTTGTTTTCAACTGGATAACAAACAAGTTTTTTTTATTGACTTTATTGCACTTATTGGGGGTTCTAAATATTTCACGCAATTTATTGGCATTGATTAAAATTCACTCTAGATTTTGCTTTAGCAATTGGGTACTGATTATTTGCCAAGATTTTTATGAATCAAACATGCAATTAATCATTAGTTTTACATCAAACAGTCGGTAAATTACCTATGGTAGGAAATAAAGATGAAAAAATGTAAATATGCAGCATTAATTGCAATTGCCATCTATGGCCAACACAGCATTGCTGAAGTCGATGAACTGACTATTATGCAACATACCAATCAAGCAGCAAAAAAAACGACAATCGGTGCACAAGCCGATACTCATTTAAAACTCTCTAAGCAATTTGTAAATATTCAAAGCCAAGTAATCAGCCATACAATCAGTCATCCCGGTGCTGATTATATAAAAGTACATTTTAGTCGGGTGCAACTCAGTGGTAATGCAAAACTAGTCGTCAGAAACCAAGATAACACTGAACGATACGAATATAGTAGTGACAACATGAATGCTGCAACAATTGATGATGTTAAAGGTGATGACGGGGTGCATTCGTTTTCAGCTATGTCGGTCTCTAATGACAGCGTTATCATTGAATATTACCCCGACCCGACACTCAGTAAACAACAAACCCAGTTTGGTATTATTGATAGTTATTTTTATGGCACCGAAAGTGATATAAATACGAATACAGAGTTAAATAATGGCAATGAACCAGCGCTATTATCAACCTGTGGCGTTAATGAACGAAAAGATGTGCAATGCTGGGCTGATTCCCATCCAATAGAGTTTGACCGAAGCCGACCTATTGCGCGCTTAGTGATCGGTGGGCGCAGTTTATGCACGGGCTGGCGCGTTGGGAGTGATAATAAATTATTTACTAATAATCATTGTATTGAGACCGCATCAGAACTTGCCTCAACGGAAGTATGGTTTAATTATCAAAATAAAAGCTGTAATGGCTCAACTAAAGAAACTGTTGTAAAAGTCACGGGGAATGAGTTTTTTAAAACCGATTACACGCTCGATTATACTTTGTTCAGTGTTAATGATTTTAGCACTATCGAGCAGTTTGGTTATTTAGGGCTAGATGTACGAAACGCGCAACAAAGTGAACGCATATATATTCCACAACATGGATCCGGTAACCCCAAAGAACTTGCAATAGAGTCAGATCAAGACAATGATGGTTTATGCCAAGTTAATGCTCCTTCAACAAATGGCCGTGGCAACAACACCGATATAGGATATTATTGCGATACCATTGGTGGCTCATCTGGTTCGCCTGTTGTAGCTGCATCAAGCAATCGTGTTATTGCATTGCATCATCTAGGTGGCTGCTACAACAAAGGAGCTAAAATAAGTAAAATTTGGCCTCAAGTAGCCAGCTATTTTAACGGTACTGTGCCCATTGGCGATAATGATGGTAATACCCCTCCTGCGCCTACGGCCCGTTTTGAATACAATTGTGATCAATTGCAATGTAACTTTGATGCTACTGGTTCCAGCTCTTCGGGCACAATAACTAATTACAGCTGGGATTTTGGCGATAATCAAATAGACAGTGGCGCAACTGTACAGCACACCTTCACTTCTACTGGAAACTACAACGTTTCTGTAACTGTTCAAGATAGCAATAACAACACCAACACACTAGCTCAGCTAGTCAGTGTTTCTGATGGTACGTCATCTGACATTGAGTTAAATAAAGGCCAAGCATTACCAGGTCTTAATGCAACAAGAAACCAAGAAAGTATCTATTTTATTGATGTGCCAGCTGATGCCAATAATATTATGATGAGCATATCAGGTGGTAACGGCGATGCAGACCTATACGTTAAGAAAGGCGCTAAGCCTACCACTTCAGACTATGACTGTCGGCCCTTTAAAAATGGTAACGAGGAAATCTGTACAGTTAACCTAGGAGAGGGTCGCTATTATATTATGCTCAAAGCCTATAGCAGCTACAATAATGTCACTATCATGGCTGATTATAAAAACAGTACACCACCGACGGGAGATAGCACAATTATTACCTCTCGCGCCTATGGATTTCCCGGTTTTTGGCAACGATACAGCTATCTGGTTCCTACAGGAAAAACATCTGTAACAATAAGTACAGCAGGCAGCCAAGGAGATATAAGCCTATATGTAAATGCAGATGGTGCAGTCACGCAAACAAAGTATGATTGCCAGTCAAAAAATCCCGGCAGCAACGAAAGCTGTACTTTAGCTGTTAACGCTGGTCAATCGTTACAAATCGGGTTACTAGGGATAGTCAGTTATGACTGGGTTAAACTAGTCGCTACTGCACAGTAAAATAACATTACTCCCCTTGTACAAAGCACTTCAGCGCCCTCTGAAGTGTTTTTATTTTTTACTAGTTTAGATAAAGCCCCACTCTACAACTTAAAATTTAATATATTTAGTACAGCTAAACTGAGGCCAGTAAATACGTAAATAAATAAGTGAATTTTACGGTTGGCTCAGAAGAGAAACACTTTAAAAAAACAAAAAACCACGTTGGCTTAGCCTAACGTGGTTTTGTCTTTAATCGTTTATAAAAACTATTATAGAGAAAGGTACTCTTTAGCGCGCGTCAGGTTATGAGAAACCATTTCGCTATCAGCGATTTGTGCCGCTTCGTATAAATCAGAAAGACCAGCCGTATCATTGTTTGCCATCATACGTGACACACCACGGTTGCTTAATGCAAATGACGTTAGCTTGCGAACTTTCATACGTGGACCATTACTTTGCTTTAGCAATGCAATTGCTTTGGTACAAATTTCATCTGCTTGTGCATAATTTTTTGATTTCACATTTAATGCGCAGTTATTAAATGATTGTTCAACTGGCTGAGACGCTGCCGCATTATCAATAATCATTAATTTGTAATCACTTTGATCAGCCATAACAGCCGCTGAGCAAGTAAATAATGAGCCAAGTGCGATGGTTTTGATTAGTGAACGTTTCATGATTATATTCCTATTTGGTTTGAGTCGTGTCATGTCGGCTCTGTTGCCGACAACTGAACTTTAGAGTGTTGGCTCAATTTCGACAAACGATAAAACTAAACCCGATAAGTGAAGAAAATTAACTTATAGACTTTAGTCTAATAAACGAACTGATATTCTATTTATTAACGGCATTAAATTGTTCATATACGCCTGACAATGAAATATTACTGGACTTGTACGTAATCGCTATTAGTATTGAATACAATACTAGTTGTGGACTTTATACTTAGTTTCAACAACTTAATTATATAAATTAGCTGCAAATATGCTTTTAAGCTCTTTCTCGTCGTAACAACCTGAAAATAAGCAATTGATGATGAATTCCATCTGAGCAATAGGAAAGCTTTAAAGTATAGAACATGATGAAAAGGTAAAAAACATTCGTGGCTAAAGCACACTCCTACTTATAGGGCCAAAAAGCTCAACAACAATTTAAATATTGCTTTTAATTTAGAACACTGATTTATAGAAACTTTAACGCTGATACTCGCCCTTGTTTTCTCGACCAAAAAATGCGCCAGCAAGCTTAACGCCTACGATAATGCTCTTGTAGCTCGCAATAAAATTTTTTCGGGCTAAAACTCAACAGACAATTGAATGCATTCATAGTTATGAGTTTTTAAGCAGGCTTTTCTTTTAATGAATGATTAAGTTTCGCAACACTCTAGCTAAGCTACCTGCGAAAGTATGATTACCATCATTTCATCATCCAAACCTATAAACTCCCTCGCCTGTATGCCATAATCTAAATAATTCATGAATTTAGTAACTTGGCGGTATTGCAACCGCTTCAAGCTAACTTAAAGGGTTTTTAAATGGCTTATCAAGAGCAAAATCAAGCAACAATCTACTGGCACGATTATGAGACCTGGGGGGCGAGTCCGCAAAAGGATAAGCCGAGCCAGTTTGCGGGTGTTCGTACTGATCTTGATTTAAACATTATTGGTGAGCCGCTGATTGAATATTGCAAACCTGTGGCTGATTATTTACCGCATCCTGAGGCATGTTTGATCACCGGTATTACTCCGCAAGTGGCGATGCAAAAAGGTTTAGTTGAGGCTGACTTTATTGCCAAAATTCATGCTGAATTTAGTGTGCCGAATACCTGCGTGGCCGGTTATAACAGCATTCGTTTTGATGATGAAGTAAGCCGTTATAGCTTTTACCGTAACTTTTACGACCCTTACGAACGCGAATACAAAAACAATAACAGCCGCTGGGATATTATAGATTTAGTGCGTGCTTGTTATGCACTGCGCCCTGAAGGTATTGAATGGCCGTTAAAAGAAGATGGCAGCCCAAGCTTTAAGTTGGAACATTTAACTGTTGCCAATGGCATTGAACACGCTGCGGCACATGATGCACTAAGCGATGTAACCGCGACGATTGCTTTGGCTAAACTAATAAAAGAAAAACAGCCAAAACTGTATAACTTCTTTTTTAGTTTGCGCGGTAAAAAAGCCTTAGCTGAGTTAGTTGATGTATTTAATATGACGCCGCTGGTGCATACTTCATCACGTATTCCTGCGACCCAAGGCTGTACCAGTTGGATTGCCCCGATGAGCTTTCATCCGACTAATAAAAATGCAGTAGTGTGTTTTAACTTAACCGAAGATCCACAGGTATTACTCGATTTATCAATTGAAGAGTTGCGCACCCGCCTTTATACCAAGCGCAGTGAGCTTGCCGATGATGAACTGCCTGTTGGTTTAAAACTGGTACATTTAAATAAATGCCCTATTTTAGCGCCTGCTAAAACCTTATTACCTGAAAACGCCGCCCGCTTAGGCATTGACCGCGAGCAGTGTTTAAAAAATCTTGCGATTTTAAAAGCCAACCCAAGTCTTCGCGATAAAGTCACTGAAGTATTTAACGATAAGCCCGATTACGGTAAAACCACCAATACTGATTACATGTTATACGACGGCTTCACCAGTCATGCTGATAAAGCTAAATTTGCCATTATCCGTGATGCCAGTCCTGAGCAATTAGCGGGTATGAAGTTGGATTTTGAAGATAAAAAGTTTGATAACTTATTGTTTAAATACCGTGCCCGTAACTGGCCGCAATCGCTTAATCAAGATGAACTTGATCAGTGGCGTCAATATTGCCAAAACAAATTAATGCATGGTGAAGATCAACCATCGATCAGCGCACAAGATTTTATGGTTACGCTAGAAAATCTCGCCCATGAACATGACGATAATGAAAAAAATCTGACTATTCTAAAAGCGCTTTATAACTACGCGCAAAGTATGTAGTTTACAGAGATTTTAAGCCGCGAGTAGAGTTATTCGCGGCTTTTTACTTTAAAATTCAAACTCTAGGGCAAGGCGAAAACTGTGATCTTTACCTTGTTGGCTCAGCTCTGTCACAAATCCTGCTTCCCACTTTAGTTGTCGCTTCGCTGAAAATCGATGTAGCCCAATAAAACCTGGACCAATACCAAAGAAGTCTTCTCCGGCGTATAGCTCTAATGCAGGCTGAAACTCAGAGCGAAGGCGATAGCGATACTGTGCGCGAAACTCCGTTTCCCATTCGTTTTTAATATCACCGCCCCACTCGTAGACTAAAAATGCATTCATGGTGAGGCTAGTCCGGCCAAATTCTTTCTCCCATAAAAAGCCAGTTGTGGCTTCATAACTATCTTTGCCTTCTTGCATTTCAAGTTCAAATAAGGCGCCCCAGTCAGCCCACAGCCGCCCTTGCTCAACCAACTGCCAACGTAATTCTAATTCGTAGGCTGAGAAGCCAAAATTACCGTTGTCATCGCGCTCTCCAACCGCATAACCTTCCAAACTCATGGTATCGTTAAACGAGCCACCTAAGCCAACTCGTTGGGCTAAAATATTGCCCTTATCTGTTTGATGAGAGATCAGACGCCATTCAAATTCGCGCTCAAATGGTAATACATAAGGGTGGTAAACTTTATCTACAACTATTCCATCGGCACGCACATTAAACGATGCCATGAACAAAATCGAAGTTAAGCACCACGCGAGAATAAATCTCATGATGGCTCCTTTTGAGAAAATTGCCGAGTAAATACTATGCTGGTGCCAATAAAGGCTAAAACCGCAACTAGATATAGCCATAATGCAGTTTTGCTTGGCGTTGCCTCATATCCGACTAAGGCTTTGAGTACACGGCCTAACTCTGAGTTTTCGACTAACACTGCACGCCAATCAAAGTAGTTGGACGTAATATTGATCAAGTCAATTTGGCTGGCCAGATCTAACACTATGAGTAGTTTTGCCGAGACATTAAAAGCCAATAACAACATCAGCGGATACACACCAAATCGTGCTCTAACACTGTGCAGTAAAAATAATAGCAACACACCAAAACTACCACAGATCCCTATTCCCAGAGATGTCCCTATAAGCAAGGGTTTTGATGTGTCGGTGTTATGCCAAAAACCAACCAGATAAATAAAATAGTGACTCAAATACAGCGCCATAACCGCAACTATTGCAAGCAATGCGAATAAACGCCGCTGTTTACAACTTACTAGTGACGCAACATACACAATGACGCACAACAACATTTGACTAAACTCTAGGCCGCGATGATCAAATAACTGGCTCAACCAAGCGGCACTTTGTACATAAATAATACTACAAAGTAGCCCAACAAAGGCGGTCACTATCAGCACGCGCTGGTTTAGTTTTAGCAATGACTGTAGCAGCACGAGCAAAATTACGACCGGTAACAGCTGATTTATACTCATCAATAAACTAGTTATCAGCATCAGTCTTTCCTTCTACTAATACTGCACCACGGGCTGTGTTAGGTGAAAACTCACCAAAAAACTCATAACGCCCAGGGCTCAGTGGCCCGATATAAATCACACTACTACGATTTGGATACAGCACTTTCTCTCGATTTAAATCAAAGCTGTCAAACTCTTCTGGCGTACTATCTTGATTTTCAATTAAAAGTTTTAGTTTAGTATTGGCCGGAACGATGATCTCCGCTGGATAAAAAAGGTGATCTTTTAAAATTAATTTATATTCTTTAGCAAAACACGAAAACGGTAATACGCTAAATAGCAGCAGGCTGATAAACCCTAACCAGTTATTCACTCTCTGCTCCTTGCATAAATTCAACTCGCACTCGTAAGCCGCCTAATTCACTGTCGGCTAAAGAAATACTTGCACCATAAATTGTTACTATATGTTCAACTATCGCCATACCTAATCCGGCACCTTGCTCTCCGGAAGGATGTTTATCACCTCCAACACGGTAAAAGCGATTAAAAATTCGTGCTTTATGGGCATCATCAATGCCAGGACCTGAGTCATCAATCTGCCAACCATACGCACCTTGTTGATTGTTTAAGCGGATCACTATGTTACCACCACTGGGCGTGTACTTTATGGCATTACTTAATAAATTACTAAATAAAGTTGCCAAGGTAAATTGGTCACCATTAATAACATAATCATCGCCTTCAATACTGATCATATGTTGTTTTTCATCAAGTCGTTCGTATAGCTGTGCAACCACTTGTTGACTGACCTCTAGCACTGAAATTGAGCTAAATTGTGCCTGCCATTGCTCTGGATAGGTGCGTCCCAAAATCAACATTTGCTCAACAATATTACTTAGTTTATCGATACCTTGCGCCATTGCATCAAGCTCCAAGCAACCATCACCTTGTGCGCGTAGATTATGAACATTTATTTTTAGGCTACTTAGCGGGGTGCGTAATTCATGGGCAGCATCTGAGGCAAAAAAGCGCTCTCTTAAGTAGGCACTTTCTACACGTTTAAACAGATCATTTAAACGTGAGATCACCGGTTTAATTTCGTATTCATTCACTTGCCAATTAATGGCAGTAAAGTCATTGGCTTGTCGCGTTTTCAATAATGTTGAAAGGCGTGTTAATGGCCTCAATCCTTGTTTGACAAATAGACTGATCAACACCGCAAGCAGTGGCACACTCCAAAGCAAAGGTGTCATTGCTGACAAAATCATGGTCTCGCTAAGTTCATAACGTTTACTCAGCGGCTCTGCCACCAGCACTTGTTTAGTGCCTTCGGTTAAATGAAATACGCGCATTCGCTGTCCGGCTAAGTTTTCGACACTAAATCCGTTAACCCTTGGGTTTTGCGCCAGCTCAGCTAATGATTTAGACGCGCTGAGTAAATTGTTATCTTGCCAAATTTGAAACAGTAATCGATTTAGATCACTTCTTAACACTGGCTTGTCGCTGTGTATAGGTTGCTCGATCAGTACATGAGCAATGGTTTGCAATTCGTTATCAAGTAGCAGCTGGGCCTGGCTCATACTTTCGCGGTAGCCTTTGCTGAATGCCAAAAAGCAAGTTAGGATCACCGTTGATAAAATAATCAGCGTTAGTCTGCGTTTAATTGACACTAACGTTTACCTACCACATAACCTATACCTCGTAAGGTTTTAATTAGATCTTTAGGGAGCTTTTTGCGCAAATGATGGATATGCACCTCAATGGTATTTGAACCGACTTCTTCGCCCCATTCATATAGTTTGCTTTCTAATTGTTGTTTAGACAATACGCGTCCTTGGTTTTCAAAAAAAGCCTTTAGCAACATAAACTCTTTACGCGGCAGGTTTACTGGTTGCTGATCAAGCGTGACTGTAAAAGCGGAGGTATCCATTTCTACATTTGCTACGTTAATAGTACTTGATTGCGCATGAGTTACGCGCCGACTAGCGACTCTTAAACGGGCAAATAATTCAGCAGGATCGAATGGCTTAGCTAAATAATCATCAGCACCTAAATCTAGCCCTTGTACTTTATCATCAATACTACCGCGTGCCGTTAAGATTACTACTGGTAAGTTAGGGCGATGCTTTTTGACGTGTTTTAATACATCAATACCATCGCCATCAGGTAGCCCTAAATCAAGTACAAGTAGTTCGATCTCGTCATTTTCGAGCCATTGCATGGCTGATTTTATACTAGCACAGTGCTCAACACTGTAACCTTGTTGACGAAGTGAACGACATAACCCTTCAGCCACTAACTTATCATCTTCAACCAGTAGTAAATGCATATTATCTCTTAAGTTTTTTCTCGACTTTTGCCAACAATTGGGTGATCTCTTGCTGGCGGTATAAATCCGCTTTTGGCCTATCAGGACGTGCAGGAGCCTGTTGAGCGGCAAGTAAATGTGTTTTTGCCTTTTTGTATTCTCTTTCGTCATACAAAAATGCCGCGTATAAGTAATTACTATCGATACCATTTGGATTAATAGCAAGCGCTTGGTTAAATAATTTATTCGCTTTGTCATCATCACCAAATCCAATTGGCCAACCCGGTACTTTACTATAAAGGGTCGCTAAACTGGTGTAAGCAGAGCCTGATAACGCATTGGCATCAATTTCTATGGCTTGCTCTAACTGTGCTTTAGCATCTTTTGCTAATCCTAATGCACCTAAGCCGCCTTTTGCCCCAGCATAACTAGATAGCACAATACCATACCAAATATGGCTTTGTGCCTGATCATCATAGGTCTTTGCAAACCCCGCGGCCTGCTCTGATAACTTTTCAAATGCATTGAGCTGCGCTTTATCTACTAATTCATAATTCACAGTTGCCCAACTTGTTTGCACCTGAGTTAATTCGCTAGCAAGATCAGCATGCGCTGCGCTGGTTAAAAATATCCCAGTTAACAAGCAGCTAGTATAAAGTAGTTTAATCATAGTCATTCACCTTTATCAATTTTATCTGCAAAAAAACTTTTAATTTTAGGAAGTTGTTTTGCAATTGCGTTATCTACTAAGGATGGAAAAGCACCATTTAGTTTGACAAATAAGCGTTCTGGGAAGCCAATGTAACTGCGTGAATTTCCAGATTTCAATAATGAAATAAGCGCATCTGCCACTTTATCAGGTGGATCCATTGTATTGCCTAAAGCTTTATTCATCGCGCGTACTTGCACTGAATTGATATTTGTATCAGTTGCTCTAGGTGCTAAATATAATATTTTTACATCACAGTGACTGAGTTCGCGGGCCAGCGCTTCGGTCATTCCTCGTAAACCAAATTTACTTGCGCAATATAAGGTTTGATAAGGGTAACCAATACTACCAAACGATGATCCCACATTAACAATTGAGCCTTTTTTAGCTAAAATTTGTGGTAAAAATAGTTGGCATAACTTAATTGGCACCGACAGATTAACGATCAGTAAGTCATCTATTTGCTGCTCCGTCATTTCACTAAAACCTTGCATCACATTAATGCCAGCGTTATTGATAAGCATTGTTGCACCGCCAAGTGATTTAGCATGTGCAAGTAGTTTTTGGCGAGTCTGTGCTGATGTTAAATCACCAATAAATATCTCACAGTCTTGGCCACACTTAACCTGTAATGCCTCTAGTTGTGCTTGTTGGCGACCAACTAACAGTAAACGCCAACCATGCTGAATCAACTTTAATGCCACGGCTTGACCAATTCCGCCTGTCGCACCTGTTAACACGCAAAGTGGACGGTTCATGCAGTTTGCTCCAAGTCGCTACTTGCAAACTGTGGATCTGTATCTAATTCACGAAAAATATTGCCATATAACTTATAAAAACATTTAGCGGCATGCACAATCGCTTGTTGATCTGCAGGAGACTCTATTTTATTCATCAGATCTTCAAAAAACTTCACATGCTCAATATCCAAAGCTCCATGAGATGTTAAATAGCTAAATGCCTTTTTAGGTAATCCGGTCATATTGGCTATATTACTTGCCGCATTATCGGCTAACGCAATTGAAGTACCTTCGAGTACATGCACCATGCCAAAAAATGCCAATGGATTACCACGATTAATTGTATCGTAGGCATAAGCAACCATTAACTCGGTGGCAAATTTGGGAGCACTTTGACGTACTTGTTGTTTATCAAAACCACAGGCTGCAATATCATTGAGCACCCACTCTTGATGACCTATTTCTTCTTCTATATATTCCGCAACAGCCTCGCGGATCCACTCTTGTTCAGTCGATAATTTCGCGCCCACGGCCATCATTAATGGCACCGTATGTTTAACGTGATGATAGGCTTGAGCTAAAAATGAAGCATACTCAGTTGTGCTTACTTGCCCCTTGAATACTCGAGCAATGATCGGTGCAGCCAGTAAATACTCGCGTTCTGCTTGGGTTTGTGATTTTAATGTCTCGAAAAAATTGCTCATAATATTGCCTCACTGTACAGTGCTGTTAGTTGTGCATGATAATAGTTTGCTATTGCTTGGCGTTTAGGGCGGTTATTACTGGTTAATAATCCCCGCTCTGCAGTAAGTGGTTCAGCTAAGCGATGAAATGTTTTAATTTGGGCATATTCAGGTAATTGTGCGTTAATACCTCTACAATGCTCGGCTAATACCTCATCAGTCATATTTACTGATGCATAAATAAGTGCTACTAAATGCGCTTTACCTTCACCAAAGACAACAGCTTGTTGTACTTCACTGTTACTGAGTAGCAAAGATTCAGGCCACTCAGCGCTGATGTTGCGCCCAAAACTAGTAATAATTTGGTTTTTTAAACGCCCCTTAATAGTTAACCGACCTTGTTGTTGATCAACCAAATCACCGGTTGCATACCAACTCGTTTGATCATGGGGTTGTTGACCTAAATAGCCTAAAAATAAGGGTCCTTTAATAAATAGCTGCCCGTCTACCAGTTTGCTTTGCAAGTGATTTAACACCCGCCCTGCACACTCTATGTCATCATCATTTGGCGTGTTTAAGCTCACCACTGATGAAGCTTCAGATAAGCCATAACCTTGATAAACTGGTAACCCTAAACTACGCGCCACAGTGATCAATTCACTGCTGACCACAGCGCCACCAACGGCAATAAATTTCAGGCTCTTTGGTACTGTCCATCCCTGCTTGGCAAACCAGACTAAACAGGTCAATAATTCCGGCACCAAAATAAGCGTATTCGGTTGCACACGATCAATGGCATTGATCAGTTGACTGGCATCATTTAATTTTGCCCCAGAGAAGCCTAATTCTGGTAGTGTCATAACATGCACTTCACCTGCGGCTAATAACGGTGCAAAAACCCCTGCAATGTTTTCAAGTAATACTGGCAAAGGTAATAAACACAGATGTTTTGGCTGTTTTATCGCTATTTTTTTATGCAATGAGGTCGCCACTTGTAATTGACTTTGTAAAGATAAACACACTCCCTTTGGCTCACCGGTAGAGCCTGAAGTAAACGTCACTTTTTGGGTATCTGTAAAAAATGTTGTAGGGCTCGAAGCGCTTACTTTATAGATATAAAGCGGGTAGCGGGTTAACACGCTCAAGGTCGCAATACATTCTAACCCGTCAAGTTCACAGGGGGTGTCGCTGATAAAATGCGAAACGCCGCTTTTATTCACGCTATTAGTTAGCTGTTGTGGGCTAAAAAAGGTCGGCAGCGGAATGCTTACTTGTTGTAACTCAATCAATGCAAAGTCAACAATTAACCAAGCAGGCGTATTGTCCATTACAAACGCCACGGCTGACATATCAAGCGCTTTAAAGTCGATAATTAACTCGGCCACTTCTTGCATCAGCGTCTGTTTACTGATCGGCTGCATTTGTTGGTCATGATGATCAACAATCACAGTATCAAGCGCTGCGTGTGGTAGTTGCGATAAAAACCCCATTATGCCTCCAATTGCGATGCTAATTGGCAACTCGCTTGATGATAGTGCTGTTTAATATTAAACAAATGAGGTGTGTTTATTACGCAATCATGAGCAGCCGCTAAATCAACCACACACAGTGTTGGTTTATTTTCATAATAAGTCCCCCAATCTGCTGGGTTATCAAGTGCCTGACTATTGGCTAATGCTATTTCAGTGCAATTAACTCCGAGCATTTTTAATAATGCTCTAACCTTTGCAGTGGCACAAAATACCAAACGTTTTGCGCCAATTTGATAAAGTGCTTCATTCATTAGTACAAAATGAGCGAGAGTCGCTTTGCGATTTGTTGAGCATAAATTACCAAGCTCATAAATATCTTCCCTCGGTACATCAACAAAGTATTCAATCGGCTCTGGTAAGTATTGCTCGATAAAAAGTGATTGAGTAGCAGCTCTAAGTCCCAGCGTGCAAGAATCAGCGGCAATACTTAATTGGCATAACACCGGCATAAACTGCTTAATATTGGCGCCGTAAGCTCTGGCAAAACTCGCTTTAACGACTTGCTCTAATTGCACACGAAATGGCATGTTTGCATTTGCACACACATAATCATGTGTGTTGGTAACAGGCAAGTTAGTAACTTGAAGTGATTGCATAGTGTTCGCTCTTTTTAGACTATGGGTAAAATCTAACGAGCAAAACTTAAATAAACCTTAAGAAAAATTAATTTTTATAAAAAAACCCAAACAATGTTTGGGTCAGTGATTACGTAACTGGAGATTTCAGGAATAATAAGCCACATCTACCCGCTAATTGCGGGCTTATGCAAGTAAATTTAAGACAGTTAGCGTTTAATTTACTTGCTGGAGATAGACTTATTATCCGACGCTCTGATTATCTATTTTTTATGTAACGCTTCGATGCGCGCCAATAAGCTTGATGTGTCAAAACGCCCACCACCAAGTGCTTGTACGTCAGCGTAGTACTGATCGACCGTCGCGGTCATTGGTAAAGTGGCACCATTATTTTTTGCTTCATCTAACGCAATACCTAAATCTTTACGCATCCAATCAACAGCAAAACCAAATTCGTACTCACCTGCCCACATGGTTTTGTAACGGTTTTCCATTTGCCATGAACCAGCCGCACCTTTTGCAATCGTCTCAATGACTTTTTCGCCATCAAGGCCTGCTTGTTTGGCAAAATGTAAGCCCTCGGCCAAGCCTTGTACAACGCCCGCGATACAAATTTGATTAACCATCTTACACAACTGCCCAGAGCCAACTTCGCCAAGTAACTGGCTAAAACGGCTAAATGCCGCCATAACTGGTTGTACTTTTGCAAACACTGCTGCGTCGCCACCAGCCATGACTGTTAATACACCATTTTCAGCACCAGCTTGACCACCCGATACTGGCGCATCAATAAACGCAATATCTTTTAGTGCCGCATTAGCGGATACTTCGCGCGCAACTTCGGCTGAAGTCGTAGTGTGATCGACTAAAATAGTGCCTGCTTGCATACCTTTAATCACCCCGTCAGCACCATAAACGACTGAGCGTAAATCATCATCGTTACCTACACACATAAATACGATATCTGCATGTTCTGCGGCTTTTGCTGGCGTTAATGCCACCTGACCTGCGTATTTTTCTGCCCATTGCTGTGCTTTTGCTGTGGTACGGTTATACACGGTTACTTGATGACCGGCAGTTGCTAAATGACCCGCCATTGGATAACCCATTACACCTAAACCGATAAATGCGACTTTCATTGACATAAAATTGACCTATTTCAGTGGTAACTTAAAAAGATAATTTGATTATCTCAACCGAACAGTAAAAAAGCGAATGAAAAAGTCTTCATTAAATTTCTTCATGGACGAGACAAAATAGGTAACCTATGGATAGCATATATCAATTCAGTGCCCCGCTTTATAACGGCGAAAATTTTGCCTTAAGTCAGTTAAAAGGCAAAACGATTTTAATCGTCAATACCGCCAGTAAGTGTAACTTTTCGGTGCAGTTAAGCGCACTCGAAAAACTATATCAGCAATATAAAGCACAAGGGTTTATTGTGTTAGCATTTCCGTGTAATCAATTTGACTACAATGAGCCAATAGACAACATTGATATTAAAGACTTTTATCAACAACAGTTTAATGTTAGTTTTCCTGTGTTTAGTAAAGTAATGGTCAACGGCCCTGATGCTCATCCGTTATTTAACTATTTAAAAGCACATACCCGAGGAATTGCACAAAATCGTGCTATAAAATGGAATTTCACCAAGTTTCTAATAAACTCTGAGGGACAATTGGCGGTACGTTATGCACCGCGCACTAAACCCGACACCTTGAAACAGGTCATAGAGAGTAATATTAATGATGCAACTAACGGTAGCGCTTTTCAGTTCGCAAAAATATGAACATGCATCTTTTGATGCCTGTTTAAACAATCAAACACGCATCAAATTAACCCGTTTTGAACAATCTCTTGATGCGAAAAGTGCCATACTTAGCCAAGGCTTTGATGCTGTATGCGTATTTGTAAACGATATCGTTGATAAAACGGTTATTGATCAGCTTGCTCAATTCGGCGTGAAATGTATTTTATTACGCTGTGCTGGCTTTAATAACGTTGACCTAGCTGCGGCACATGCCCATAACATCAAAGTATGCCGAGTACCCGCTTACAGTCCTGAGGCAGTTGCAGAGCACTGTGTAGCATTAATGCTTACCCTCAATCGCAAAACTCACAAAGCCTATAACCGTATCCGTGAAGATAATTTTGATTTAAATGGCTTGCTTGGCTTTAACTTATTCAAGAAAACCATTGGTATCATTGGCTGTGGAAAAATTGGCTTGGCTTTAGTAAATATACTCAATGGCTTTGGTGCAAATGTATTGGTTTGCGACCCTTATGCAGTACCAGGCAATTATACAATTTGTGATCTAGACACTTTATTAAGTCAAAGCGATGTGATCTCTTTACACTGCCCGTTAACCGAGCAAACTCATCATATGATCAACGAACACGCTTTTGCCAAAATGAAGCAAGGGGTGATGCTTATAAACACTTCCCGCGGCGCATTAGTTGATAGCAAAGCCTGTATTGGCGCACTTAAAACTAAAAAATTGGGTTATTTAGGGCTAGATGTGTACGAACAAGAGTCAGAACTATTCTTTAAAGACCGCAGTGATGAAATTATGCAAGACGATGTGTTTTCGCGTTTGGTAAGTTTTCCAAACGTACTGGTCACCGGCCACCAAGGCTTTTTTACCAAAGAAGCATTGAGTGAAATTGCGCAAATCACCGTAAATAATGCACTTGAGTTCGCTAATAACCAACCACTAAGTAATGAAGTTAAATAAGAGGTTGATTTAGGTGCTAGGTGCTAGGTGCTAGGTAAAAGTTTAAAAACCAAGGCACAAAAAATCAACCAAGTTAGCTTGGCTTAAGCCTGTTTGGTTGTATTCATTCGAGGTATTATTCACAGCAGAACGCTGTTCATCACTATCACAACACGGTGATCTATGTGAATTCAAGTTCAATTGTAGTATCTCCTCTGGTTAAGATGTTCAGGCCTTCACCGTGTCCCCTCCATTACGATGGGCGTTTGGCTACTATGCCGTCTGCTGACTTCTGATAAATCACTCTAGCGATTACTCGATAAAGCGCGTCTAAACTAACGCTTGTTTACTGCTATTTCGCTCGCTATATAGGTCGCAGCAACCAAAGCGCCAAGGGTTGAACAACCAGTCCCTAACTGGTAATCTCCAAGCGTTAGCGCGGTTGCATGTTTATCAGATCTCCCCGAATAAGGAGCATCGACTTTCTCTGCACAACTGCATCATTTACGGTGGTCGTTAGATCACATGACTTCGCTATCTTGTGCTAGCTCGTCTCCAGCCTACGCCTCATATGATGTTTTTGTTCATCAGCTCACAGATTTGCTAACGGCTTCCTCCAGACTATCTCTCGCGATTTAG
>NZ_JACJEV010000044.1:0-32204 GCF_014164235.1 Pseudoalteromonas sp. SG44-17
TAAATAAAGCGCTAACTGCGTTATAATTTTTTCAAGTAGAACAACTACATGTCAAAATTTACGCCTTGTTATCACTGTATTTATCTGTCGCTATAAATGGTCAGTAACTTAACACGATTGGTATTAACCTTCGACATGCGTTCACTGCCATTTTCTAATCTTGAAAACTAGTGCCCTTTATAGTTAAAAGCCAAACTACAGCGCAGCATACCGACTTTTTTGTGTATGATAGAAATTTAACTAGTTTCAAGATACTAATGTCGCAACGTTTTTATAAAATCAATAATGAGAGAAATAATGTCTAATATAAATTTGCCACAGCATTCTATTGTCGATGACTTTATTGCATCGGTTTGTCATGAGCATGTGGAAATTTTATATAAAGACGATGATATTTTATTGATCAATAAACCCAGTGGCTTACTGAGTTTATCTGGTAAAAATCCGGCCAATTGGGATTCTGTGCATTATCGTTTAGTGAATGGGCAGCCAGGTCTGACTGCCGCATTTCCGACAGCTAAATTGCCGCATCGATTAGACTATGGTACTTCAGGTATTATGATTGTAGGCCTTAACCCTGAATCAACTAAGCTCCTTAATAAGCAGTTTCAATCAGGGACAATAAAAAAACACTATGTAGCCATGTTGGATGGCTGGTTATTAAATGACGTAGGTCAAATAAACGCTGCAATAGTCAAAGATAAGTTACTCTTTCCATTAGTTAAAATTTGTAATGTGACGGGTAAGTCTGCCGTCAGTGACTATTTAGTATTACAGCGCTTAACATCACCGCCGCGTACTTTAGTGCAATTTACCCCTGTGACGGGGCGTACACATCAATTACGTATACACAGTCACAGCATTGGGCACCCAATTATTGGCTGTGATCTGTATAAAAACCAACATAGCCAACAACTGGCTGAGCGCTTACAATTACATGCCAGCGATCTGTTTTTTGTACACCCTCGAAGCTCCAAGCAAACGCACCTACATTGCCCACAGCCATTTTGATTGTAAGAAAAAACAACTTAACTTCCGTGTTTATCTTGCTATGGCTTACTTTTTTGCTCTTTTGACTTGAAGTTAACAAACCGCGCCCCATATTAAGTGCATAACGCAGACACTTTGCAAATTGGAGATATATAAATGACTGCAGCACAAAAAGAAACATTAGGCTTTCAAACAGAAGTTAAACAACTATTAAACTTAATGATTCACTCACTTTATTCTAATAAAGAAATTTTCTTACGTGAGCTTGTGTCAAATGCCTCAGACGCAGCTGATAAATTACGCTTTTTAGCACTTTCAAATGGTGAACTATACCAAGGTGACGCAGACTTACGTGTACGTATCAGTGCCGATAAAGAAAAAAATACCGTAACTATTTCTGATAACGGTATTGGTATGACTCGTGATGAAGTGATCAGCTCGTTAGGGACTATTGCTAAATCAGGCACTGCTGAGTTTTTCAAAAACTTAACTGGCGACCAAAGCAAAGATTCGCAACTAATTGGTCAGTTCGGTGTTGGTTTTTACTCTGCATTTATAGTTGCAGACTTAGTGACTGTTCGTACTCGCAAAGCCGGTGAAGAAAAAGGCGTTGAATGGCAATCACAAGGTGAGGGCGAATACACGCTAGAAGAAATTGAAAAAGCAGGCCGTGGTACTGAAATTACTTTACATCTTCGTGAAGATGAAAAAGAGTTTGCTGATGAATGGCGCCTACGTAGTATTGTAACTAAGTACTCGGATCATATTTCAACACCAGTACAAATGTACAAAGCCGAAGTGCCTGAGTCAGAAGGTGAAGATGGCGAGAAAATTCCAGCCGTACCTGGTGAGTGGGAAAGCATTAACCGCGCCACAGCAATGTGGACGCGTGATAAATCAGAGCTATCTGATGAAGAATATAAAGAATTTTATAAGCATGTAAGCCATGATTGGGAAGATCCACTGAGCTGGGCTCACAACAAAGTTGAAGGTAAAACTGAATACACAAGCTTACTGTATATTCCTAAAAAAGCACCATTTGATTTATGGAATCGTGACCGTCAAAGTGGCTTAAAGCTATATGTACAACGTGTATTTGTAATGGATGATGCTGAGCAATTTATGCCTAGCTACTTACGCTTTGTAAAAGGTTTACTTGATTCAAACGATTTACCGTTAAACGTATCACGTGAAATTTTACAAGATAACAAAGTAACGCAAGCAATCCGCAAAGGTTGTACGTCACGTACCTTAAAACTGCTTGAGCGTATGGCGAAAAATAAAGCCGACGATTACCAAGTATTTTGGAATGAATTTGGTCAAGTGATCAAAGAAGGTCCAGCAGAAGATGCAGCGAATAAAGAAGCGATTGCTAAGTTACTGCGTTTCTCATCAACACATACTGATGAAGAAGCACAAAACGTTTCATTAGAGCAATACGTTGAGCGTATGAATGAAGGCCAAGACGCGATTTACTACGTTGTTGCGGATTCATTCACTGCGGCGAAAAGCTCTCCACATCTAGAGATCTTCCGTAAGAAAGGTATCGAAGTACTGTTGATGAGTGACCGTGTTGATGAGTGGATGATGAGCCACTTAACCGAGTTTGCTGAAAAACCATTTAAGTCAATTACCCGTGGTGACCTAGACTTAGGTAGCTTAGATGATGAAGAGACCAAAAAAGCGCAAGAAGAGTCTGAAAAAGAAGTTGCAGGCTTAGTTGAGCGCATCAAAACAGCACTTGGCGATAATGTTAAAGATGTACGCTTTACGCATCGTTTAACTGACTCACCAGCCTGTGTGGTCGCTGATGACAACGACATGAGCTCACAAATGCAAAAGCTAATGGAATCAGTAGGTCAAGCTGCCCCAGAAGCAAAACCAATTTTTGAGCTTAACCCTGAGCATCAACTTGTTAAGCATTTAAATGTTGAACAAGACGAAGACAAATTTGCACAGTGGTCACATGTACTGCTTGATCAAGCCTTGCTTGCAGAGCGCGGTACATTAAAAGATCCAGCAGGTTTTGTGACTCGCTTAAATAAATTAATGTTAGATTTGAGTAAGTAATTGCTCAAAAACTAATATTTTAATAAAAAGGGAACTTCGGTTCCCTTTTTTTATGATCTCAACGTAGTCAATTGGTATAAGTTGCTTGAGTATCTGCGGCGCTTATGGAAGAATTCAAGCTTTATAATAAATCATACTGATATGCTTTTTGTAAAATCAGTATCAAACGAGGACAATGATATGCGCATTATTCTTTTGGGCGCGCCGGGTGCAGGTAAAGGCACTCAAGCTCAGTTTTTGATGGATAAGTACGGTATTCCACAAATTTCAACTGGTGATATGTTACGTGCTGCAATTAAAGAAGGCACACCACTGGGTCTTGAAGCGAAAAAAGTAATGGATGCAGGTCAGTTAATTTCTGATGACATCATCATAGGTCTTGTTAAAGAGCGTATTACTAAAGCTGATTGTGAAAAAGGTTTTTTACTAGATGGTTTCCCACGTACCATCCCACAAGCTGATGCAATGAAAGAAAATGGCGTAGTTGTTGATCACGTTATTGAGTTTGATGTGGCTGATGAAATTATTGTTGACCGCATGGGAGGACGTCGCGTTCACCCAGGTTCCGGCCGTGTTTATCACGTAGTTTACAATCCGCCAAAAGTGGAAGGTAAAGACGACGTTACAGGTGAAGATCTGATCATCCGTGCTGATGACACAGAAGAAACAGTACGTAAACGTTTAGGTATTTACCATGAGCAAACAATGCCATTGGTTGATTATTACCAAGCGGAAGCGCAAGCGGGCAATACGCAATATCATAAACTAGATGGTACCCAAGCTGTTGAAGCTGTTAATCAGCAACTTGCTGAATTATTGGGTTGATAATTCAATCAATAAAAAACCGCCGATTGGCGGTTTTTTTATCATTGTAATGTACTCTAGCGCAATAAATTACAATGTGTTTAAAGCACTTATAACTGGGTCATACTTTGGCTCTGTTGATAAATCAGCTACTAACTGCTTGTAAACAACTTTATGACTTGCATCTAATACAAATACGGCTCGTGTAAGCAGACCCATATCTTTAATGATCAGACCATAGTTTTGACCAAAGTCACGCCATACTGAATCAGATAAAGCAGTAATTTTATCTATGTTCTCGGCTTTGCAAAAACGTTTTTGTGCAAACGGTAAATCAGCACTAATGGTGAGCATGGCTATATTTGGAAATTGCGATGCAACCTTTTCGTTAAAATGCTTGGTTTGAATGCTACAAACACCAGTATCCAGACTTGGAACAACGCTTATTAAAACGGCTTTACCTTGGTAATCGGCTAAAGTAATTGGCGTGAATGAGCCATCAACCACTTTAAAGTCTGGTGCTTTATCGCCTAGTTTTACACCTTGTCCTAATAAAGTGATTGGCTTAGATTGTGCTGATACTTTTCCCGCATCAAGCGTGTTTTCGGTCATATCGGCGGCAAAAGCCATTGAACAAAAGGCACTTAAAGCAAAAGTGAGTGATCGGAGCATAAGGTATTTCCTTTAGAGTTAACGCAATTAGGCTGAGTGTATTATAATCATCCATGGACACCAAGAGTTTAATGCAATTTAAAATTGTAATGTATGGTTACATTGATTAACATAAAGCAGTAATAAATGTTTACATTTTTACTAATAAAAATAAAAGCAATCAGAGAGAGACTATGTCAACATCGGTACTAATTTGTGATGATTCTAAGCTTGCGCGCCGTCAGTTAGCTCGTTCGTTGCCCGATGATTGGGATATTAAAGTTGAGTTTGCTGAAGATGGCGTGCATTGTATTAAGCAAATTAAAGCGTTAAACCCGGAAATCTTATTTCTCGATTTAAATATGCCGCAAATGGATGGCTACGAAGTACTGCAAGCGATTCAAGAGCAAAACTTGGATATATTAACCGTTGTTGTCTCTGGCGATATTCAGCCCAATGCGCATCAACGGGTAATCGAACTTGGCGCGATAGACTTTATCCAAAAACCATGTGATGCCCAAAAGCTTGCCGATATTATCGAACACCATGGAATTAAAGATAAAGCAATGCGTGAGCGGCTCTCACACCGCTTAGGTGAGCAAGTTGACCCAGATGTCAGAGACATATACCAAGAGCTGACTAACGTGGCAATGGGGCAGGCTGGAGACTTATTAGCACGACTATTAAATGTATTTGTTGAATTGCCTATTCCTAATGTCAATATTCTCGAAGTTAATGAACTTGATATGGCACTGCGATCAATTGATGCCAATGCAACAACGTCAGGCGTGTGCCAAGGTTTTATTGGTGGTGGTGTATCCGGTGAGGCATTGTTACTTCTAAATGATTCTAGCTTTAAAGAAATTGCGTCCTTGATGAATTATGAAGGGGAGCTCACTAACAAAATTGAGCTGGAGTTATTAATGGATATTAGTAATATCCTGATTGGTGCAATCTTAACGGGATTATCTCGCCAATTAGATATGACTTTTAGCCAAGGACATCCGGTGGTGTTAGGCCAACATTGTGATGTATCTGATTTAGTTAAAGCAAACAAATCACGCTGGCAACGTACTCTGGCAATAGAAATTAGCTATGGTATTGAGAACCACAATATTAACTGTGACTTGATGCTATTATTTACCGAAGACTCACTAAAAACTTTGAAATACAAAGTTGCTTACCTATTAGAAGACTAACATTATGCCTGCTGCTGATTTTAATATGAATGAAATCCATTGGTTAATGGATATGTTTAATACCGTAGATGTTGGTTTAGTGGTGTTAGATAGGGACTATAAAGTGTGTATTTGGAATGGTTTTATGGAAAACCATTCAGGTATGTTACCCAGCGCTGTAAAAGATAAAGACTTGTTTGATTTATTTCCATCAATTGATGAAAAGTGGTTTCGTAGTAAGTCAGAATCAGTGTTTATTTTGAAAAACCGTTCATTCACTATTTGGGAACAGCAGCCATATATTTTCCGCTTTAAAAATTACCGTCCAATCACGGGTAAAGCAGACCATATGTTTCAAAACGCTACGTTTATTCCTCTATCAAATACGATGGGAGAAGTTGGCCATATTTGTATCATTCTTTATGATGTAACTGATATGGCAGTGAATAAAAAAGAACTTGAAGAAGTTAATCGTAAACTTGAACAAGTGAGTCAAACGGACGCACTAACAAAATTGACTAATCGAGGTCATTGGGAAGATACCCTACGAAAAGAATTTCTTAGGATCAAACGCAGTGGTGGCACAAGTACTTTATTGATGTTTGATATCGATCACTTTAAAAAAGTAAATGATGAACATGGGCACCGTTGTGGCGATGAAGCACTGCGTAACATTGCTGATTTACTGCGTAAAACATTACGTGAAACAGACATCGCAGGTCGTTATGGCGGCGAAGAATTTGCAGTAACGTTATTAGACACGGACCACAAAGGTGCTGAGATATTTGCTGAGCGTTTGCGTAGTTTAATTGAAAACTCATCCATTTACTTTGACGAACAGCAAATTAAAGTGACTGTTAGTGTTGGTTTTGCCTGTTTTCAAGATGAATTCGAACGTTATGAAAAATGGATTGAAGCGGCTGATAAGGCACTTTACTTTTCAAAAGAAAATGGCAGAAATTGTATTACTGCATATAAAGATTTGAGTTAACCTTGATGAGTATAAATACCCTCGCGACACAATAGCAAAAGTTTAAATTAAGTTGCTTTGAATAGGCATAAAAAATGACGCAAAATGCGTCATTTTTTATGCTATTGCCAGCAGGTATCTAGCATTCAGGTGGCAAAATAAGCAAGTCTGTTTTTAGTAACCGCATAACTTTTTCAGCGGTATTGCCAATTAACTTACCTTTTATACCTATGTTGCCTACTGAGCCCATGATCACGAGACCGGCACTAAGCTTAGCTGCAATACTTGGGATCACTTGCTCGGCTAGGCCCGCTTTTATATGAAGGTTATTTTTTATATCGTGCTCAATAATTAAATTACGTTGAATGACAGGTAGTTTGTCAAAAGCATTCAGTACTTGTTCGTCTGAAAATACAATGCCTAAGTCTCTTAAAATTGGGGATACATGAACGGTATAACAAGTATAAAACTGACAGTCATAATGCTTAGAATAAGCTAAACCAGTTTCAATTATATCTTTGTTTAGTTTGTATTTAGTGGCTTTTTCGCTACCTAAATCAAGCGCAGCTAACACATTGGTGTTATTGCGCCAGGTATTATCCGCAGCTAAATAAAGTGGTAGTGGGGTAAAGCGGATCAACTGCCAGTCAAGTTCACTAAATTGACAATGCTCGTCAATATGCCGCGTTTTTATCACCATCTCATAATTTTCAAAGTCACTCTCATTGGCTAACCATTGCTCAGGTGCCTCATGCCAAATAATATTTAATGAATAATCTGATTCTGACAATTCGCTTTCAAGTAGTGGTACTAATTCTTTTTTGAGAGTAGCCAACCTTGTTTCTTGAATTACTTGCAATTGTTCAGCTGGCGGCGAGAACAAAATATTACCAGCACTTTCATAGGCAAAGGCGACAATATCAATATGTTTTTGCTTACCAATTGCTTTGTGTTTCGCGTGCAAAATAGCAGTACGTGCAAATTCTACTGAATCAATTAGTACGAGAAGCTTTTTATCCATTCTATTCACTCTGTTGTATGGCGTGAATCATCTGATGGACATTGCCCGAGTATATTCAATTCGCCAGAGGTTGACTCTTGTTCCAGTTTTACCTTAAAGCCCCATAGTCTGTAAAGGTGTTTTAATACCTCATGGTGAGACTTTGCCAGTGGAATATCCTGATGTGGCACGTAGCGCAAGGTTAAAGAGCGATCACCTCTAATATCAACATCATAGATCTGAATGTTGGGTTCGTGATTACTGAGGTTATATTGTGCTGAGAGCGCAGTCCGTACCGCGTGATAGCCGCTTTCATCGTGGATCGCACCAACTTGTAGATTCGGATCTTTTTCATGATCGATAATAGTGAATAATTTAAAGTCACGAATAAGTTTGGGTGATAAAAATTGGCTAATAAAACTTTCGTCTTTAAAGTTTTCCATTGCAAAGTGCAGCGTATCTAACCAGTTGCTCCCGGCATATTCTGGAAACAACTGTTTATCTTCTTCGGTAGGGTTTTCACAAATACGGCGGATATCCACCATCATATTAAAACCCAGCGCATAAGGGTTAATACCCGAATAATAATTACTATTGTAAGGGGGCTGGTACACAACATTAGTATGACTTTGTAAAAACTCTAACATGAATGAGTCAGTGAGTTTCCCTTCATCATATAAGTGATTCAAAATAGTATAATGCCAAAACGTTGCCCAGCCTTCATTCATTACTTGGGTTTGCTTTTGAGGATAAAAATATTGTGAGATTTTACGCACAATACGAATTATTTCTCGTTGCCAAGATTCCAGTAATGGCGCGTTTTTTTCTATAAAATACAAAATATTTTCTTGTGGCTCTGAAGGAAAGTGACGCTCGTGTTTTTTAGTTTCCTGTTGATGTGAAGGTATTGTGCGCCAAAGTTCGTTCACTTGTGATTGTAAGTAATCTTCGCGCTCTTGTTGGCGTTTTTGTTCTTCAAATAAAGATATTTGCTGTGGGCGTTTATAACGATCAACACCGTAATTCATAAGTGCATGGCATGAATCGATTAGGTTTTCGACTTCATCAATGCCATGTTTTTCTTCGCAACGAGCAATATAATTTTTTGCAAATAATAGGTAGTCAATAATAGAGCTGGCATCAGTCCATGTTTTAAATAAATAATTACCTTTAAAAAACGAGTTGTGCCCGTAGCAAGCGTGCGCCATCACTAAAGCCTGCATTGGAAGGGTATTTTCTTCCATTAAATAAGCAATACAAGGATTCGAGTTTATGACAATTTCATAAGCCAATCCCATTTGTCCGCGTTTGTAGTTTTGCTCAGTTTGAATAAATTTTTTACCATAAGACCAGTGACTATAGCCAATAGGCATACCAACACTGGAATAGGCATCCATCATTTGTTCTGCGGTGATCACTTCAATCTGATTAGGATAAGTATCGAGGCGATAATGTTCAGCAACCCGCGCAATTTCGTCTTGGTATTGTTGTAGTAATTCAAATGTCCAATCTGGCCCATCACTCATTCGTTTATTGGTCATATAAATACCTCGCTGTACAGCCTAGGCTGCCCCTTGGTGTTGACGACTCTTCTTGAATAACTCACGGAAAATAGGGTAAATATCTTCAACATTGCGTATATGTTGAATAGCAAAGTTATTATGAGTTTGACAAATATTTTGATACTCACGCCATAGGCTCTGATGGGCGCGGGTAGTGATCTCAATATAAGCGTAATAGCGAATGGTACTGAGCAACTTGTTGCGTAAGATCTCTGAGCATTGGGGAGAGTCATCTGCCCAATTGTCGCCATCAGAGGCTTGTGCTGCATACACATTCCACTCGCCAGCGTTATAACGCTCGGTAATTATCTCATTCATTAACTTCAGTGCGCTGGAGACAATTGTGCCGCCAGTTTCTTGGGAATAGAAAAACTCCTGTTCGTCGACCTCTTTGGCTTGGGTATGATGGCGAATATACACCACTTCAATGTCTTTATAACTGCGGGTCAAAAATTGATAAAGCAAAATATAAAAACGTTTTGCCATATCTTTGGTTGCTTGATCCATCGAGCCCGACACATCCATAATACAAAACATCACCGCTTTACTAGTTGGATGAGGCTGTTTTTCATAGTTACGAAAGCGCAAATCGTAATTATCAATAAAGGGCACTGCACTGATGCGTTTTTGTAATGCGGCGATTTCTTGCTCCATTAATGCAATAGCAGCTATATCAGGTTCAGGCTCAGCCATTAATAGGCAAAGCTGTGTTTCAAGCTCTGCTAATTGACGCTTTTTACCCGCGCTCATCGCAACACGCCTTGCAAGTGAGCCCTGAAGTGAACGCACAATATCAATATTACTCGGCATACCATCACTACAAAAACCAGCACGATGAGTTTTCATTTGCACGAGTTTATCTAACTGGTTTTGCTGTAAATTTGGCAGTTCTAAGTCTTCAAAAAGTAAGTCTAGATACTCATCTTTAGAAATCGAGAAGACAAAGTCATCTTCTCCTTCACCAGAGTCACTCGCTTCACCTTCGCCGGCTCCACCACCTTGGCCACCTTGCGGGCGTTTAATCTTATCACCGGTTGAGAACTGATCGTTACCAGGATGAATTTGTTCTCTATCGCCCCCTTTACCTTGATGGAAAGTAGGTTCACTTATATCCCGTTGCGGAATTGAAATACTCTCACCGCTACTGGAGTCAGTGACACTGCGTTTATTTATTGCATCTGACACCGCTTCTTTGATCTGTTTTTTATAGCGCCTGATAAAGCGTTGACGATTTAACGTGCTCTTATTCTTACCGTTCAGGCGACGGTCTATAAAATGCGCCATAAAGACCCCCTAAAAATACACAGCTGCGTGTTATTGCGATTTACGCACGCGTAAATACCACTCTGATAACAAACGAACTTGCTTTTGGGTATATCCTTTTTCCACCATACGATTGACAAAATCTTCATGTTTTTTCTGATCTTCTGCGGATGTTTTCGCATTGAAGGAAATAACGGGTAATAGTTCTTCAGTATTGGAGAACATTTTTTTCTCAATCACAGTGCGCAGTTTTTCATAGCTGGTCCACAATGGATTTTTACCATTGTTGTGCGCCCGTGCACGCAATACAAAATTAACGATTTCGTTACGGAAATCTTTTGGATTTGAAATGCCTGCTGGTTTTTCAATTTTTTCAAGTTCGGCATTTAATGCTTCGCGGTTGAATAGCTGGCCGGTATCAGGGTCGCGATACTCTTGGTCTTGGATCCAAAAATCAGCATAAGTGACATAGCGGTCAAAAATGTTTTGCCCGTACTCAGAGTAAGACTCTAAATAAGCTGTTTGCAGTTCTTTACCAATAAACTCAACATACTGCGGGATTAAATAGCCTTTCAAGTGGCTTAAGTAGCGTTCTTCAACGTCGGCAGAGAATTGCTCTCGTTCAATTTGTTGCTCTAATACATAAAATAAATGCACTGGGTTTGCCGCTACCTCAAGTGTGTCAAAGTTAAACACGCGCGATAAAATTTTAAATGCAAACCGAGTTGATAGTCCGGTCATGCCTTCATCTACACCGGCATAATCTCGATACTCTTGATACGATTTAGCTTTAGGATCGGTGTCTTTCAAGCTTTCGCCGTCATATACCCGCATTTTTGAGTAGATACTAGAGTTTTCTGGATCTTTTAACCGTGATAGCGTGGTAAATTTTGCCAATGTTTCCAGTGTGCCTGGCGCGCAAGGAGCATTATATAATTCACTATGTTCCAATAGCTTGTCGTAGATTTTTACCTCTTCAGATGCACGTAAACAATACGGCACTTTGACGATGTAAACACGGTCTAAAAAGGCTTCATTGTTCTTGTTGTTTTTAAAGGTCTGCCATTCTGATTCGTTTGAATGAGCCAAAATCATGCCATTAAAGGGCAGTGCACTAATACCTTCGGTGCCATTATAATTTCCCTCTTGCGTGGCTGTTAAAAGCGGATGCAATACTTTGATTGGCGCTTTAAACATCTCAACAAATTCCATTAAACCTTGATTTGCAAGACATAATGAACCGGAATAAGCATAAGCATCAGCATCGTTTTGAGCAAAATGTTCTAGTTTGCGAATATCAACTTTACCGACTAAAGCGGAAATATCTTGGTTGTTTTCATCCCCAGGTTCAGTTTTTGCAATAGCAATTTGATTTAAAATAGAGGGGTAGCGTTTTACCACTTTAAACTGGCTAATATCACCATTAAATTCAGATAAGCGCTTAGTGGCCCATGGTGACATAATAGTTTTTAAGTAACGGGGCTTAATCCCGTATTCTTTTGCCATCAGCTCAGCATCTTCATTAGGATCAAAAAGCGCCAACGGGTGGTCATTGACCGGTGAGCCTTTAATTGAGTAAATAGGCACTTGTTGCATTAAATATTTTAGCTTTTCGGCAATCGATGATTTACCACCGCCAACAGGTCCAAGTAGATAAAGCACTTGTTTACATTCTTCAAGGCCTTGCGCGGCATGTTTTAGGTAAGAAACGATTTGTTCAATCGCATCCTCCATACCGTAAAAATCATTAAAGGCAGGGTAACGTGCTACTACTCTGTTTGAAAATAATCGACTTAACCGTGCATCCTTTGAAGTATCGATCATTTTTGGCTCACCAATGGCCGCTAATAATCGCTCTGGTGCGCTGGCATAAGCCGATTTATCAGTTTTACAAATCTCTAAGAACTCAGCGATACTATACTCTTCTTCTTGTGCCGCTTCGTATCGTGCTTGGTAATGCTCAAAAATACTCATGGAAACCTCCGAAAAACCTGCTTAAACTAGGTGCTTACAAATTAAAAAAGAAGCAAAGGTTATTTAAAGCTTAGTCACGAATTTGATTTTTTGTGCAATAAAATTAAAAATTTATGTTAGAAAACAAAAAAGACGCCGGAGCGTCTTTTAAATTGGGCTTGCTCAGAACGAGCAATCAATTATGCGAAGTTAGCGTTCGCGAATTCCCAGTTAACAAGCGACCAGAATGCTTTTAAGTAGTCTGGACGAACGTTACGGAAATCAATGTAGTAAGCATGTTCCCACAGGTCCACAGTCAGGATCGGTGTTACACCGTCTTGAGTTAGTGGCGTTGCTGCGTTAGAAGTATTAACGATGTCTAAAGAACCATCAGCTAATTTAACTAACCATGTCCAGCTTGAACCAAAGTTGTTTACTGCTTTATCATCAAAAGCTGCTTGGAATGCTTCAAAAGAACCCCATTTAGCATTGATAGCATCTGCAACAGCGCCTGTTGCTTCGCCACCGCCATTTGGAGATAGGCTGTTCCAGTAAAAAGTATGGTTCCAGATCTGTGCTGCATTGTTAAATACGCCACCTTCAGAAGAACATACGATTTCTTCAAGTGATTTACCTTCAAATTCAGTACCTGGGATTAAACCGTTAAGTTTAGTCACATAAGTGTTGTGGTGCTTGCCGTGGTGAAACTCTAATGTTTCTTGTGAAATATGTGGCTCAAGTGCATTAATTGCATATGGTAGTGACGGTAGTTCAAATGCCATTTTTTATCTCCATCTTCTTTTGGTTGATAGTTCAAATAGTAATAGTTAATGCCTGTTCAAACAGGGTAGTTACCTATACCAAATGAGATTATAGTGTTACTATAATTGTTGAGTATTTTACTCAAGTTTTAGCAAACAGCAATGCCAAACAGCAGTGCAAATGCAAGACTATTTCGATTGCGGCTTTATTTGCCCACTTTAAGATACATATATGAGGCTTAATGAAAATTTTTCAAGCCTTAATATGTTCAGCTATCGTCACTTTTGAGGTTGTAGATGGAAACCATTGATAAAATTAAACAGCAGATTTCTGAAAATCCAATTATCCTTTATATGAAAGGATCGCCTAAATTACCAAATTGTGGTTTTTCTTCACAAGCATCTCAAGCATTAATGTCATGCGGTGAACCGTTTGCCTATGTTGATATTTTACTAAATCCTGATATCCGAGCTGAATTACCAGCATATGCCAATTGGCCAACATTTCCACAACTGTGGGTTGATGGCGAATTAATTGGTGGTTGTGACATTATCATTGAAATGTTTCAACGTGGTGAATTACAACCACTGATCACCGAAACAGCAGCTAAATATAAAGAAGCTGACGCTGAGTAACGTTTATCAGCAAATCAACAAAAAGCCGCTTAATTGCGGCTTTTTTGTGATTGTTTGTTAGGACCGTGGGGCAGAATGACATGAACACTAAGCCCACCGTGCTTACGATTGTGTAAGCTAATTTGACCATGATGCGCTTCGACTATTTCACGGCACAATGCTAACCCCAAACCACTACCAGCGACTTTAGTTGAATAAAATGGGATTAATGCATTGGCCATCACTTGCTCACTCATACCTTTACCTTGGTCGTTTACACTGATATGTGTGCCTTTAATATTCTGTGTAACAGTGACACTTATATGTTCGCTTGCAGAGCCTGATTCGTGAGCATTTTTTATTAAGTTGATCAGTAGCTGCTCGACTTGAGTCGGATCAGCCAGTGTATGCACGTCATTACTTATATCGAGCATAAAACACCATTGATTTTGCAGTTGTGTGAGCAACACTTGCCAATTAATTGCGCTTGGCTGAGGAGTGGGCAGTTTGGCAAATTTGCCATAGCCTTGTACAAAGTCGTTTAAATGTTTGATGCGTTCAGAAATGGTAGCAAACACGCGGCTAAGTCTGGGTTCGTCTACTTTTTCACTGAGTAACTGGCCGCTGTGCAGCATTGACGACATGGGACCCAGAGAGTTATTAAGTTCGTGACTGATGATCCGAATGACCTTTTTCCACACCTCGACTTCTTGACGGCTAAGTTCGCGGGTGAGTTGTTTAAAGACATATAAGTAATGGTATTGATTGTTAAGTAATAACTTACCGGTTGATAAATGCCACGCTTGAGATTCTTGGTCTTCAGTATCTAGCGTAAATAAACCATCGCTACCGCGCGTTAAAGCATTGTTTAACTGTGGATGAGCATTTTCAAGCAGGTGTGCAAACTGACTTCCTTCAAGCGCTGTTTTGGCATTAAAAAGGTCTCGGGCACTGTAGTTACTATAAACAATAAAGCCTTTATCATTTTTTAAAATAACGGCTTGGGGAGAGCTTTGTAGCACTTTATCAAGCATCAGCTCGCGCTGATAGATCCATTGTTTCTCTTGGCGTAATTGCTTTGCAGTTTGATTATACAATTGACACAAGCGGCCTAATTCATCGTTGCCGTTATAAGCTAGTAAGGTGGCTAATTCACCGTCTTTAAAATTAAGCAAACCAGTTTCAAGTGAGTGTATGCCTTGCACCAGAGTGCGGCTGAGCCGAAAAGATAAATAACTTGCCAGCAGCGATGTGAGCAGCGTTGTTATTAATAGTGAAGGCCAGCTTAAATGGGTTAACCAGCAGATGAGCCAAACAGGAATAAGTGCAGAGATGTTACATATCAGCACTATTTTACGAGTGAGAGACAGTGCAGGTTTATTTTTTTCCATTAGTAATCAATCTCAAATTTCTGCAAACGGCGGTACAGTGCTTGACGACTTAAACCAAACTGTCTGGCAACTTTTGCGATCACTCCTTGGTGCTGACGCATAGCTTGTTCTAGTTCTACTCTACTGGGTTCTTGTTTAGCAAAGTTAGTGTGCAGCGGTTGCGATTGTAGAGCAAAATCATCGAGGGTAATGTCGCCATTAGGTTTGAGTACGGCTGCGCGTTTACAGGCATTTTCTAGCTCACGAACGTTGCCGGGCCAATTGTGCGCGAGTAATCCTTGCTCTGTTGTAAGCGATAATTCGCGCTCGCCTAAGAAGTGTTTAGCAAGCGCTAAAATGTCATCTGGTCTTTGCGCTAAACTGGGTAAATTTAGCTCAATCACGTTGAGGCGATAATATAAGTCTTCTCTAAATCGACCTGCATGAATGGCCGCTTTTAAATCTTCATTGGTAGCTGAAATAACCCGAACATTTACTTTTTGTGTTTTTGTTGAACCGAGTCGTTCAAACTCACCAGTTTGTAACACGCGCAGTAGTTTCATTTGCCCTGATAATGGCAGGTTACCAATTTCATCTAAAAACAGCGTACCACCATCAGCGGCCTCAAAGCGACCAATTCGCTGTTTGGTGATGCCAGTATAAGCACCCGCTTCAGCGCCAAATAATTCGGCTTCAATTAAATCATGGGGCAGGGCTCCGGCATTGATGGTCAAAAACGGGGCATGGTTTAAGTGAGAATTGGCTTGAATAATTTGTGCAATGCGTTCTTTACCACTGCCATTTGCACCTGTTATTAGCACAGAGACATCTGACTTAGCGACTTGTATTGCCATATTGAGAATTTTTTCCATGGCGGTACTTTGATACACTAAACCAACTAGGTTGGCATCGGCTAAACTTGATGTTCGCTCTTGCTGGTGGCGCGCATACATTACATTTTGTTGTTTTGCTTGGCCAAGTTCGATTAAGTTATTAACACAGGTGAGGAGCTTGCTATCGTCCCATGGTTTAGGTAAGTAATCAGCGGCACCGGCTTTGACTAGCTCTATGGCGCTGGCCAGTTCAGTCCACGCGGTGATCAAAATAATCGGTAAGTGCGGGTTGAGAGCTCTTAGTTGATAAAACAACGCTTTACCTTCTTCGCCAGAGGTGGTGTCATTACTAAAATTCATATCTTGAATAACCAGCGCGATACGTTGGTATTGCACTATTTGTAAGGCTTCAAGCTGCGTTTTTGCAGTCACAACCTGATAGTCATGAATTTCTAACAGTAATGACAAGGCTTCTAATATGGCAGGGTTGTCATCGACAATAAGTATTTTTTCCATGTGAATTTAATCGCTGTTTTTGTTATCTTTATTTCAAAATGCTACACGGTATTAAACCAGTGTAGCATAGGTTGGGAGCTGCTTTATATTGTTCGCGTGGCGATACTCGGTGATATGTTGGCGGCACGTTTTGCAGGGCCAAACACGGCAAGTAAGCTCATAACAAACACCATAATGGCAGTGCCTGCGATATAGCTCGGTGGCAGTGCGGCAATTGAAAAGTGCTGCATTAATAATTGACCAAGTAACAGCGCCGCAATAATGCCAAGGAGCAACCCCACACAGCAGATCATCGCATTTTCAACTAAAAAGTAGTTAATAATGGCTGATTTTCTGGCTCCTAATGCACGGCGAGTGCCTATTTGCTTGGTGCGTTTGCTGATATTAAATAAGGTTAAGCCAAAAATCCCCAATGCAGTTACCAGTACTAATATCGTGATGAGCACAATCAGCATACGCATCATCAATTTGTCTGCTGCAACATATTCGTCTTTAAGTTGATCTAAGCCATTGATATTGTTGATCACCCGTTTATTGTAATTATTCAGCATCGCGGTTTCGATTTGCTTCATCACAGCTGCACGTTGACCAGGCTTGGTTCTGACTGCAAATTGTGCGTAAGTTTTGCCTTGAATATAAGGGATCAGCGCAACATTATTTGGGTGACTATCTTTAAGCCAAGGGCTCTTCATATGATCTGCCACACCGATAATCGTCAAAGGCAAATCGCCAAAATAAATTGTTTTGCCGAGGCCATCACCTTCAGGAAAAAGTTCATCGAGTAAAGCTTGCGTGACAACAGTAACATTGGTAGTTCTCTCAGTAGGTGAATTAGTGATTGTTACTTCATCCTCTGTAAAGTTGCGCCCTGCAATTAGTTTTACACCATAAGTGTCTAAACCATGCTCATCAATGAAAATATAAGAACTACGGATACTTTTACTTTCTTGAGGAGCCGGTTTCAAATTAAAGCTTGATGCACTGCCACTACCGGATAGGGGAATACTGCTGCTTTGCGCTGCATTTACAACCCCAGGTAGGGCTCTTAACATCGCTTCGTCTAATTCAAACTGTTGACTTAAATCGATATCTTTACCAAAGGTCATCACGTTGAATTTAAAAATATCGTGTTCAGGGTAGCCAGTGTCTTGATTTAAAAAAGCGACTCTATCTTGGATAATAAATGCCGCATTACTAACGATTGCGGTGGTTATGGCAATTTGAATTAAGAGTAATATTGCCCCGACTTTTGAGCGGCAAAGAGCATGAAATATAGGTTTGATCTCTAACATTAGTGTGCTCCTTATTGGCTTTTAAGATAAATAGCTGGGTTAGTACGGCAAACCAGCCATGCAGGATAAAGCCCGGCTACTATGCAGGTTGTAATAGCGATAACAGGCGCACTGAGTAACATAGTGATATCCATTGTGGCGATTGATGAATAGTAATCATAGCTTTGACGAACAGCCCACAAACCTAATTGCGCAAGTACGATACCGACTAGGCCGCCAAAACATCCAAGCATAGCCACTTCAACAAGGTGTTGTAAAAACACTTGTCGTTTACTGGCGCCTAGTGCTCGGCGCACACCTACCTCCGGTGCCCGACGCAAAAACTTAGCTAGCAATAAACCAAGAATATTTGCTAAACACACTGCTAAAAACATAAAACTTAAGCCGACCAATATTTTATTGTCTTCACTAACGACATTGTTGTATTGCATCCATTGGTTAACATCACGTAGCTTATATTCGGGTTTTTCTCGGGCAAAGCGGCCGCGCTTTTTTTGCTCTTGAATGTAAGAATTAAGATAATTTTCGTAGTTTGTTTTTTGCTCCGCGTTATCTAGTTGCGCCCAAAATTGGATCCAAACTATTTCCGATTGCATTTTATCGGCGTAGCTATTGATATTCTCATGTTTCCAACCGTTGCTGTTGCCCCAAGTAGTTAGCTCTTTGGTTTTGACTAAGCTAAATGGTAAAAATAATTCTTCAGGTTCATTAAATGCACCATTATTTAAATCATAATACTTAAGGTTAAGTGACCAGTCAGCGATCACACCAACAACTTCGTAGCTGTAATCATCTAAGTAGATCAATTGGCCAATTGAGTTGTTTCCTGCAAACAGTTTATCGTTGAGTTCTTTTGAAATCACCACCACAGGGGCGGCAGATTGCTCTTGTTGTTCACTCCATTCACCGCCGTAAATAAACGATACATTAAACATATTAAAAAAATCAGGCGTAGTCATCCGTGCATTACTGGTAAACGGCTTTACTTTGTCTGAGTCTAGATACACTGAGAATCCAGTACGCATCATCGCGACCTTTTTTTCAGGAACAGGCGCATTCTGCAAATTGACTGCATCTTGATAAGTCAGTTGCATAGGAAGGTTATCCTCGGTCCACCACGTATGGCCTTCATCCATGGTTTGTAATTGCACAGTATAAAGTTGATTGCTTTTTTCGGGAATAGGATCCGCCGACATCATATGATAAACGCTTAAACTGGTCATGGTTACACCAATCCCAATAGCAATGGCTAGCACCATTAACATACTTACCAGTGGTGTGCGCTTAAAACTACGCCAACTTAAATCGAGGTAATGTAATAGCATAAGTTACACTCCAGCCACATTTTTTAGGTTTTGCGCGCCTTGATACAAGGTAAAGTCGGCAAGTTGACCATCAACCACTTGAATATTACGAGGTGCTCTGCGGGCAAGTTCTGGGTCATGAGTCACCATAATGATGGTCGCGCCGTCACGGTTAATTTGCTCCAGCAACTCCATCACTTGACGTGCCATTAAGCTGTCTAGGTTACCTGTTGGTTCATCAGCTAATAAAAAGCGCGGCTCACCGGCGAGGGCGCGGGCAATCGCTACCCGTTGCTGTTGACCACCTGATAACTGCTGCGGCAAATGTTTAGCGCGTGAAGCTAGACCTACTTGTTCTAAGCACTGTTCAATACGACGTTTACGCTCGCTTGCTTTAATACCTCGGTAGCGCAGTGGCACTTCAATGTTTTCATATAAATTTAAATCAGGGATCAGGTTGAAGCCTTGGAAAATAAAACCAATTTTTTGATTGCGACAATCCGCCCGTTGATTGTCGTTCAGTTTGCCAACATCAATACCATCGAGCAGATATTCACCACTGCTAAAAGGTTCTAACATGCCTGCGATATTTAAAAAGGTGGTTTTCCCGGAGCCACTAGGGCCAGTTACTGCAATAAACTCACCTTCATCTACGTGCAAATTAAAGTCGCGTAGTGCATGGGTTTGCACCATTTCTGTTTGATACAGTTTACTAATATTGTTCATTTTAAGCATGAGTTGATCCTTGTAATATGTTTGTTCTTATCTCAGTAATAATGTTGGCGCTTGTTTAAAGTTATCGTAACTGGAGATGATCAGCTGATCGCCTGAGTTAACACCTTGTAGCAATTCTATTGCGTTGATGCTGCTTGCCCCGGTTGTGATATTTACCAGTTGTGCGGTGTCGCCGATAACTTTGTAAACCTGCGTACCACCTTGCTGCATAAACGCACCGCGTTTGATTTGTAGAACGTCATCACGATTTTCTAATAAAATGCGCGCTGTTAATCGCTGGTTTTGGCGAATGCCTTTTAGCTCTTCGTCAAAGCGTACTCGAGTAGTTACTTCACGATTGTTAACTTCCGGCGAAATTGCCGACAACACACCAGTCACTTTTTTTGCCCCGAGTGTGAGCTCAACTTCCATTCCTAAACCGAGTTCGTTGGCGTAACTTTCAGGTACTTGCAGTTGTGCTTCAAAATTACTTAAATCAACCAGCGTCATTAACGGCTGACTTTGGGTAACGGCTTCTTTTTGTTGTACAAGCAGGTTACCAACAATGCCGGTGACGCTGGCTTTAATAGTTAAGTTTCTGACTTGGCGATTTAAATCATCAACGATCAGTTGTTGGCGAGCGAGATCGCGCTCTGCAGCTTTGAGTTCAAATGCGAGTGTATCTTTAGCAAGTTCAACTTCTTGTTGAGCGTGTTTGTAAGAAAGCTTGGCACGGGCAAGATCATCAACTGCTTTTTCTAAATCAATTTGGCTGATCAAGTTTTTTTCGATAGAAAGCTTAGCACGGCGATTTTCCCTGTCTGCTGCATTGAGCTCTACTTGGGCGAGATCAAGCGTTTTGGTTAAGCTTAACTTTTGTCGGCGTGCTTCTAAGTGCTTACGTTGTAATTCACCATCAAGGCGGGCTAACACCGATTGTTGCTGTTTTAGTTCATTATTGAGTTCTGGGCTATCGACTAAAGCAATAATGTCATCTTTATTTACTTTATCACCGGCTTTAACTTGTAAATCCACATAGCCACGTTCTGGGCTATAAACCTTGGGAGCATTTGCAGCAACAATTTTACCGCTGGCGGCTACATCACGTACTAAACGACTAATATTAACGGTAGCAATCTGTAAAGAAGCCCGCTCAACAGAAATACTGCCTTGATTGTTACCCATAAATGCTTGTGCACATAAAGCAAGTACAGCAAGTGATAGCGCCAGTACTATTAATGGTTTTTTGTAACTACGTCTTTGCGTAATACTTACATCTTGTGCGCTGGTATCTTTTATCATGAGTGATCCTTAGCTATGTCTATTCTCGGAGTAAGTGATCATCAAGCTCACTACTAAGACAGTGATTGGTGAAACTAAAAATAAACTGAGAATAAACATAAGTTGTGTCCTGTAATTATCTTTTAATGTTTATTCGAATATCATGCCACTATTTAATGTCATGATTTTAATGAAATAATTATTTATTTTTAAATTATTTGGTGTCCGCGGACATAAATTGTGTCCGCTGCGGACACTTTACTATGGCGGCTAAGAAGCTGCCGCAGGCGTCAACAGGGTGAGCAAGCTAAAAACTTACTAACTAGCGTAAATTATGCAAAATGTGACTGTTGTGATGATAATTATGCATTAATTAGTGGCTTTAAATTTACCCATAAAAAGACACTGGAAAGAGTATTTACTCTAATGTGCACTGTGGTATCGACCTTGAACGACAGCAAAGAGATTCAATAAAAAAGAAAGCATTTATTTTCGCTACATAACCCAGTGAATATTTATTCATTTTTACTCTGGTTTACGTTAACGTAAACTGCAGGTTTGTAGAGCGGTTATTTTACAACTTGTTAAATATGACACCAGTGTCATAAAAAAATAACGGGTAAAATATCGCTAAATGTTAAAAATAGGCATGAAATAAAAAGATTGTGTTGTGGTGAGAAATATTCAAGAATGTGAATATGTATTCAAGGCGCTATTGACTCAATGTACAATTGGCGATAGTTTTGACTGTCTGCTAGCAAACCGTCGAGAAGGTCATTCATAGCTAGCTGTTGTAGCAAGGGGAGGGGTCTATGTTATACGACTCAAAATTAGAAAAAGATAATTGTGGCTTTGGCTTAATAGCCCAAGTTAATGGTCAGGCAAGTCATCGTTTAATTCGAACAGCGATCACTGGCTTAGACCGTATGGAACACCGTGGTGGTATTTCTGCCGATGGTAAAACAGGCGATGGCTGTGGCTTATTATTACAAAAGCCAGATAGCTTTTTTCGTGCTATTGCCGCTGAAAAAAATTGGCACTTGGGTAAAAATTATGCGGTTGGCATGATTTTCCTAAACTCAGATCCAGTACTTGCGCAAGCTGCAAAAGATATATTGAGTGAAGAACTCGAAAAAGAAACCCTCAATATTCAAGGTTGGCGAATTGTGCCAACAGATGAATCATGTTTAGGGCCAATTGCAATAAAGCAGTTACCTAAATTTGAACAGATTTTTGTTAATGCACCAGAAGGCTGGCGCCCAAAAGATTTAGAGCGTCGTTTATACGTTGCGCGCCGTCGTGCTGAAAAGCGTTTAAGCGAAGATGAAGGCTTTTACATTGCCAGCTTGTCAGGGTTAGTAACTATCTACAAAGGCTTAATGATGCCGGTGGATTTGCCTAACTTCTATTTAGATTTAGCTGATATCCGCATGACCAGCGCAATTTGTGTATTTCACCAACGTTTTTCAACTAATACACAACCGCGTTGGCCTTTGGCTCAGCCGTTTCGCTATTTAGCGCACAATGGTGAAATCAACACCATACAAGGTAACCGCCAGTGGGCTCGTGCTCGTTCATATAAGTTTGCATCGCCGCTTATTCCAGATTTGCAATCAGCAGCACCATTTGTCAATGAAACCGGCTCAGATTCATCAAGCCTAGATAATATGCTTGAGTTGTTTTTAGCTGGTGGCATGGATTTATTCCGTGCTATGCGAATGCTAGTGCCACCTGCATGGCAGAAAAACCGTGCGATGGATGATGACTTACGTGCATTTTACGACTTTAACTCTATGCACATGGAACCATGGGATGGCCCAGCTGGTATTGTGATGTCTGATGGGCGTTTTGCTGCGTGTAACTTGGACCGTAATGGTCTGCGTCCTGCACGTTATGTGATCACTCAGGATGGCTTTATTACCCTAGCTTCTGAAGTGGGTATTTGGGATTACACTGCGGATGAAGTGGTTGAGAAAGGCCGCGTTGGCCCTGGTGAGCTGTTAGTTATTGATACTCAGTTAGGTAAAATTTGGCACTCAGACGAAATTGATCGCGACCTTAAATCTCGCCACCCATATAAAGCATGGCTTGAGGCCAATGTTAAGCGCTTAACGCCGTTTGAGCAGCTATCAGAGCAAGATGCGGGCAACCGTTCATTTGATGATGAAACATTACTGAAATATCAAAAAATGTTTGGTTACACCAATGAAGAACTTGATAGCGTTATTCGCGTAATGGGTGAAATTGGTCAAGAAGCAACCGGTTCTATGGGGGATGACACGCCATTTGCAGTGCTTTCTGAAGGTAACCGTTCATTGTTTGATTACTTCCGTCAAAAGTTTGCGCAAGTAACTAACCCGCCAATCGATCCACTGCGTGAAAACCATGTAATGTCGCTGGCGACCTGTATCGGTAGTGAGCAAAACGTGTTTAACGAGACCACCGGCCACGCTAAGCGTCTACAGTTTGATACGCCAATCCTAATGTATGCAGACATGCAACAATTATTGAGCGCTGATCAGGCTCATTACAGCTATTGCAAAATCGATATCACCTACAGCAAAGAAGAAGGCCTTGGTGATGCAGTAATCCGTATTTGTGACGAAGCGCAAGAAAAAGCAGCTGGTGGCTGTGTCATGTTGTTTTTGAGTGACCGTAATTTTGATGAGAATAAATTACCAATTCCTGCCGCTATGGCTGTTGGAGCGGTACAAAAGCGTTTAGTTGATAACAATTTACGTTGTGAATCAAATATCATCATTGAAACAGGTAGTGTCCGTGACGCGCATCAATTTGCGGTATTAATTGGTTTTGGTGCAACGGCAATTTACCCGTACTTAGCATATGAATCACTGGTTGCGATGAGCGACTCTAAAGTGATCAACAAGAGCTATTGCCAAGTTACGCTTGCTTATCGTAATGCAATCAACAAAGGCTTGTACAAGATCATGTCAAAAATGGGCATTAGTACCGTGGCATCGTATCGTTGTTCAATGTTGTTTGAAGCAGTTGGTTTGTCGGATGCAATTGTTGATACCTGTTTTAATGGTGTGGCAAGTCGCATTAAAGGCGCGTGTTTTACTGATTTTGATGATGACCAACGCAAGTTACATACTTTGGCATTAAGTAAACGTAAATTACTCAGCCATGGCGGCTTATTAAAGTATGTGCATGACGGCGAGTATCACGCGTACAACCCAGATGTTATTCAAACGCTACAAAAAGCGGTGCGCTCAGGCGAATATTCTGATTACAGCGTATACGCAGATCTTGTTAATAAGCGCCCAATTGCCACATTACGTGACATGCTTGCACTGAAACTGCCAGCAGAGGGGATCAGTATTGATGATGTTGAGCCTGCAACTGAGCTATATAAGCGTTTTGACTCGGCGGCAATGAGTATCGGTGCATTATCGCCAGAGGCGCATGAAGCGCTTGCAATTGCGATGAACCGCTTAGGTGGCTGTTCAAATTCAGGTGAAGGCGGCGAAGACAAACTACGCTATGGTACCGAGAAAAACTCTCGTATCAAGCAAGTCGCGTCAGGTCGTTTTGGGGTAACACCGCATTATTTACGCAGTGCTGACGTTATTCAAATTAAAGTAGCGCAAGGTGCAAAACCAGGTGAAGGCGGGCAATTGCCGGGCGAAAAAGTAACCCCGTATATTGCTAAGCTTCGTTACTCGGTACCGGGGGTGACCTTAATTTCGCCACCACCGCATCACGATATTTATTCGATTGAAGATTTAGCTCAGCTTATTTTCGATTTAAAACAAGTAAACCCTAAAGCGTTGATCTCAGTAAAACTAGTATCAGAGCCAGGTGTGGGCACAATCGCCACTGGTGTTGCTAAAGCATATGCTGATTTAATTACTATTTCAGGCTATGACGGCGGTACTGGCGCAAGCCCGCTAACGTCGGTTAAATATGCGGGTAGCCCGTGGGAGCTTGGTCTTGCTGAAACACAACAAGCGCTGGTTGAAAACGGTTTACGTCATCGTATTCGTTTGCAAACTGATGGTGGTTTAAAAACCGGCCTTGATATCATCAAAGCAGCTATTTTAGGTGCAGAGAGCTTTGGTTTTGGTACGGGTCCTATGGTTGCGCTTGGTTGTAAGTATCTGCGTATTTGCCACCTAAATAACTGTGCAACCGGTGTAGCAACGCAAGACGAAACATTGCGTCAAAAACATTTCCATGGCCTACCAGAAATGGCGATGAACTACTTTAAGTTTATTGCTCAAGAAGCCCGTGAAATTATGGCAAGCCTAGGGGTTGCCAAACTAACAGACTTAATCGGTCGTCTTGATTTACTCGAAGCGATTGAAGGTAAAACGGCAAAGCAGCAAAAAATTGACTTATCGTCAGTGATTGCACAGCCGAATAACCCAACTGGTGAAACCTTATACTGCAGCGCACCTAATACGTCACATTATTTAGGTAAGTTGAATGAAACCTTACTTGCTAAAGCTCAACAAGCAATTGATGAGAGCAGCGGTATTTCACTGGTCAGCCGTATTTGTAACACTGACCGTTCAGTGGGCGCGATGTTATCGGGTTATATAGCCGATAAGCATGGCAATCAAGGCATGGCAGCTGATCCTGTCTCGATTGAGTTACACGGAACCGCTGGTCAATCATTTGGTGTATGGAATGCTGGTGGCCTAGAAATGACCCTAGTCGGCGATGCTAACGATTACGTAGGCAAAGGCATGGCGGGCGGTAAGCTGGTTATTCGCCCACCACTGGGTTCGTCATTTGAAAGTCACAAAGCGACCATCGCAGGTAATACCTGTTTATATGGTGCAACGGGTGGCAAGCTGTTTGCTGCAGGTTGTGCGGGAGAGCGTTTTGCGGTTCGTAACTCAGGCGTGCAAGCGGTTGTTGAAGGCGTAGGTGATAATGGCTGTGAGTACATGACCGGTGGCGTAGTTTGCGTGTTGGGCAATGTAGGCGTGAACTTTGGTGCAGGTATGACCGGTGGCTTTGCCTATATTTTGGATGAGCGTAATGACTTTGAAAAACGCATTAATCCAGAGCTAGTCGAAGTGGTGCTGTTAGATGAGCTAGCGTCACACCAAGAGCATTTGCGTGGTCTAATTGCTGAGCATTTAGAACTAACAGGCTCAAGCCGTGCAGAAACTATTTTAGCCAGTTTTGAAACGTATTTACCAAAATTCAAACTAGTTAAGCCAAAATCAAGTGATGTGAAAAGTTTACTCGGGCATCGCGCTCGTAGTAGTGCTGAACTTCGTGTTCAAGCACAGTAAGGGGGTAGTATGAGCGAGAATGTATATCAATTTATAGACGTGCAGCGGGTTGATCCCCGCAAAAAGCCAATTTCGTCACGTAAAAAATCATTTGTTGAAATTTACGAACCCTTTTCAGAGAAGCAAGTAAACTCACAAGCGGACCGCTGCCTAGATTGTGGTAACCCGTATTGTGAATGGAAATGCCCAGTGCATAACTATATCCCACAGTGGTTAAAGTTAATTCGTACTGGCCGTATTCTTGAAGCTGCGGAGCTATCACACCGCACAAATAGTTTACCAGAAGTGTGTGGCCGGGTGTGCCCGCAAGATCGTTTGTGTGAAGGTTCATGTACATTAGACGAAGAGTTTGGTGCAGTAACAATCGGTAATATTGAAAAATATATTACTGATACTGCATTTAAAATGGGCTGGAAGCCTGATATGTCGTACGTGGTATGGACCGATAAAAAAGTAGCTATCATAGGTGCCGGCCCTGCAGGCCTAGGTTGCGCTGATATTCTAGTGCGTAATGGTGTAAAACCAGTGGTATTTGACCGTCATCCAGAAATTGGTGGCTTGCTTACTTTTGGTATTCCATCGTTCAAACTTGAAAAACAAGTCATGCAAAAACGTCGTGAAATTTTCACCGAAATGGGGGTTGAGTTTAAACTTAATACTGAAGTCGGTGTTGATATCACAATGGATGAAATATTGGCCGAATACGACGCAGTATTTTTGGGAGTGGGGACTTATCAAAGCATGCGTGCTGGCCTTGAAAACGAAGATGCACCAGGTGTACATGATGCATTACCGTTCTTAATCGGTAATACCAACCGCGTAATGGGCTATGATGAGTCTAATCAAGCTTATCTTGATATGGCTAACCAAAAGGTTGTGGTACTTGGTGGTGGTGATACCGCGATGGACTGTGTACGTACTTCAATTCGTCAAGGTGCGGAAAAAGTAATCTGTGCTTATCGTCGTGATGAAGAAAACATGCCAGGTTCAAGACGTGAAGTGAAAAACGCCAAAGAAGAGGGCGTTGAATTTACTTTTAACGTGCAACCAACCGGTATCGTACTAAACGACAACGGCCATGTTGCAGGCGTACAAATGGTAAAAACCCAAATGGGTGAACCAGATGAAAAAGGCCGCAGCCGCGCAGAAGTAGTACCTGGCTCAGAACATGTGATTGAAGCCGACCAAGTAATAATGGCATTTGGTTTCAAACCACACAAAATGGATTGGTTAGAAAAGTACGATGTAGAGATAAATCACTGGGGCGGCATTAACGCACCAGAGCAAGGTGAATTTACCCATCAAACAACTAACCCTAAAATCTTTGCTGGCGGCGATATAGTGCGCGGCTCAGATTTAGTAGTCACCGCAATCTTCGAAGGGCGTAACGCCGCCGAAGGGATCATGGACTACTTGAAAGTGTAAGACTTTTACGGGTCAAAGAGTAAAGAGCAAGCCGATTGGCTTGCTTTTTTTATGGCTTGGATAGTAGAGTTTTAAGCGCTAAGTCGTAAAATTTAAGCCATAAGCTTTAAGTTTGCGCGGTGTTAAATTAAGCAACGTAGAGGGGATAACTAAACCCAACGAAAAAATAGCCTATCAGTCTGCATCAAGGCTTTGCATTATCGGTTTTGTTAAATGTGCTATGAGCAGCCGTTGATAACCTTAGCCTATTTTTCATAATTCTAATTTAACAAGTGCTTCTTGCTCACCTTGATATAAATACACTGGGACGATTTCATGTTTCCCATTGTTTTCTCTAAGCTGAAAGTAATTTTCAGTACACTCATAAGAGTACGAGTTGTTTTCCCGGGGTATGATTTTTATTTTATTCTCACCTTCATATTGAGAGTAAAGTGTACCTTTTTCAAACGAGATTTTTAAAATTTTCGAATCGGAAGAACGATAACTTCCAACTAAAGATGCAGCTATAGCCTTTTCTTTTTGACTATTTACTGGCTTAGGGGATAAATTTAATTGTAGTGCTATCATGTCTAATAAAGCGGGACCAAGGTGTTTTGTGTCGATGTTGGTTAACGCTGTAGCGGTTAAATCTTCATTTGGGAAATAGACATGCCAAGCAAAAAATCCGGGAACCTGACCTTGGTGGCTAAAGCTATCTAATCCACTTATTTTGTATATATCTAAGCCATATCCATAATTCACATGCGCATTATTATTTAATAATGCCTTGGAGGTCATTAGTTTATAGCTTTCTTTTGAAATTATATGCCCTGACTTTAATGCATTCTGCCAAAGGTGCATATCAGCAAGTGTAGAAGCAATAGCGCCCGCAGAATAGATCCAACTACGATCAACATTCCATCGCCTTTCAGTTGAATCTTCCGGATTAATATACTTTTTAGGCTCATTACGACTAGTAGTGTAGCCGTTTATTTCCCCAGCAGATGTACCTTTAGTAATAACAAAAGTATTATCCATTTTCAGAGGTTTAAAAAATGTGTTTGACATGAACAGGTCATATGGAGTACCAGAAGCAATTTCAATGACTTTTCCCAGAAAGACGTAACCCAAGTTTGAATAACTATATTTTTTACCAGACTCTGAGTTAAGAGGTTGTTTACTTATACTTTGTATAACTTGATCAATAGAAGCATATTTATCATAAATTTTACTTACTGAAGGGTCCCCTAAGTAATCTGGTAGACCAGAAGTATGGCTTAAAATTCTATCAATCGTTAAATACCTAAATTCAGGGTTAATATCAGGAATAAATTTCGCTAATGTATCTTGTAACGATAGTTTTTTTTCTTCCGATAGTTTCAAGATTGCTGCAGCAGTAAATGTTTTCGTTACAGAACCTATTTGAAATATATCATCTACATTGAGAGGTCTCTCAGTGTCAATATTTGCCAAACCAACCGCACCACTATAAATATGTTTACCTGACTGTTCTAACCTAACAACCATGCCAGGGGCTTTTGAAGAGTTATGGCACTGCATTAATTCAGCAAAGTTGTGTTGTTGTGCAACAGCTTTTATTCCATACATTCCTACACAAAGACAAAAAAATATATTTTTTCCCATAAACTATGTTCCCTTAATCATATAACAAACCTGTAAATAAAAAATACACAACGATTACAGATGTAATCAATACTGTCGCATAGATAACAGTTGTTTGCAATTTAATAAAGCAAACTAATATTATTCAATAACTTATTTCATATTTTAATGAAGTAATATTTGCTCATAATGGCCAAGTGAATGTAATAGCTTTATCAGAGGTCATTTTTTATCTTAACGTGGTAGCGTTCTTATTTTAGTATTTTCTATTAATAGTAAAATGGTAAGTTATTGCTAATTATAAGTATTATTAGAAGGGGAGTTTGTTTTTATATAAAAACTAGAAAAGTTGCTTATATAAAAACTAGAAAAGTTTCTTATATATTACTTAGATGATACGAGTTAAATAAACTAGCCACTCAATGTCTACTTTATTGGGGCCAGATCAGCTCGCTGTTGACTATCAGCTGAGTGCCATAAGGAGTCACTCATACAAAAGAGACAGACCCGATCCTATTATCCTTAATATTAAATGAGCAACGAACTAACTTATTAAAAAATTTAGCTAATCCCTAGAATTTCTATATCTAATGTTTATCTATTATTATTTGCTTACGACTTTTCGTATCTATTTTCACAAATCCACCAATAGGAAAGCAAATATGGGGTGTTGTATGTCCAAAGTTTAAATTGTAAAGTACTGGAATTGATGCTAACTCTTGTTTGGATTGTATAATTTTTTTAAGCAAGGTCTCTGATACTTCTGACTTTAATTGAAATTTTCCAATGACAATGCCTTTAACGCTATCGAAATTTTTTTGATGAATTAACGATTGCAGATCTCTGTCAAAATTTGAAGGAGATGTTAACTCGTCATCTTCAAGAAACAATACAGCATTCGTTAAGTCAGGCATAAACTCAGTTCCTTGAAGCAAATTTAAAGTACAAAGGTTGCCTCCAACTATTTTTCCCTCAGCTTCACCATGATTTAAGACTTCTATGCCATTATCTTTATAAAAGTTTCTTTTTTCCTGATCTAAATACCATGCATCATCACTCCATTGTTCGGAGTTTATAACTTCATAAGGATCACTTGAGAATAAACACTTTTTAATATAATTTATTGAGAAATCAATCCCCTTAAGCATCCCCAAAGTTGAATATGCAGGCCCAGAGTATGTTACAAGCCCTGTTTTGTGGAATAATGCATTTGATAAAGCTGTAGTATCAGAGTATCCACATATAATTTTTGGATTTCTTTTAACAATATTATAGTCAATATATTTTAGTAATTGATTTACATTATCGCCCCCAATGACAGTAAAGATAGCTTTTACTTTTTTATCTAAAAATGCTTCATGTAAGTCTTCAATTCTTTCTTCTATAGATGAAGACGAAAAATCATCTATAGACTCACAATTCTTTGAAAATGACAATTTGAGGCCAAGCTCTTCAAACCTAGTGTTTGCTATTTCTCGCGTCTTTTTATCAATAATTGACAAACTTCTAGAAGGCGCAATTATCCTAACCTCATCATTCACTTTTAGCTTATTGGGGATTATCAATTTGTTCTCCTACCGGATACTTGAAACAGCATGTACATCAAAATAGATCGAACTTCGCAAAAGTGCCAATACCAGACATTAACAACGCGTGCTCAAAAAGCAACTATTGGCCTGCTATAATTTAAACGAAGTGAGTCTCCCTAATTGTAGATATATTAAGTTGCTCTTCTGTAAAACCCATGCTTTTTAATACAGGCTCCATTGCACTTTGTGAGTCTAAGTAAATGTCTACATAACGTTCTCTTTGTTCATTTATGCTATTTAGCTCGTGCACTAATTTACAAGAAAGTTTAATTGTATTTTTTATCGATTGAATACAATATTCGTCGCTATCCACCAATTTGCTCACCGCAGTTTGGGCATGGGACATTATTAAAGTTATGTTTCTTGGCACCCTTTTAACAACTAAACGCTGGTCTCGGGAAAGCACTAAAGCTAAATTCTTATAAAGTTCAATTAAGATATCGACATTAATATCTCTTGAAAGAGGAATAGGGATTGCCAAGCTATTGGTCAACTCAGGTTCTTGCCTGATTTTTAATAGAAATTTAAAATACGATTCAATATGGCAAGTAAGTTCAGATTGTAAATCACCTAGCTCGATAAACATCATTTCAAGATCTTTTTTACACTGAAACTCAGCCTTCTTCTTTTCAACCATAGGAACAAGAAAAAGTGAAAATAACGCGCCAAAAATAGTGAATGCTAATTTATCCATATTTATCCTTTATCACCAACGAGTTAGTTGCGAGCGAACGCTTATACTTCTGCTGACACCTTGCTCACATTTATACTTTTCATAGTTGAAACAAATATTACTATCAATAAATTTTCTATCATATATGAGCAAAACTACAGCAAACAACTTGAGCGCGTAGCCCATTTGTTTGAATCACCACAGTAAGCAATAAATAGCCAATTAACAAGATTATTTGTTCACCCCCAACTTCCGCTTCTTGCTCTCAGCCGAACTTCGCAAAAGTGCCAATTCCAGACAGTTGTAACGCCGTTTTAAGCGGCAAATTGCTGTTGGTTAAAATAAGCGAGGCACGAACAAAAAGCCAACTGTAATTTGTCCGACTTGAAAACCCTTGTGTACGCCCGACATGGGCATTGACTTATGAGGTGAAAGTCCTCTGTAGGAAGATCACCGTTTAAATAACATACTGTTATTAAACGATAACTACTAGCGAATGGCAAGGGCTAAATCGCGAG
>NZ_JACJEV010000045.1:0-31152 GCF_014164235.1 Pseudoalteromonas sp. SG44-17
GGCGAAACTGAAGTCACTTCTTACTTGGTATACGCTTTAAAATTTGATAAATATTTTATGGGTTTAACGTTTACCTTTATGGAAAAAGATAAAACACACTGCTTACCTATAATAGAGCGTTTGCTAGAGTCGATTCGTTATGAATAGCACAATTATTTGAATTAAAGTTCAAGAGTCTCTGATAAATATGGGGTTATTCAGTTCAAATACGGACATTTATCCTGTGCGCTTTTGGCGAGGCTGCTAAACTTACCCGGTTTGCTGTTTCAATGATTGAAAACAACCCTCCCCATGGAATGGGCCAGTTTGTTGGGTATGATTAAAAAGGATAGGGGACACCCGTGATTGCACTTTTATTTGATATTGTTGGTATGACAGGTACGTTTTTAGTGGTTGGCGCGTTTTTTATGCTACAACTGGGTAAAGCCACGCCAACAGGGCTTTTATATAACATGATGAATTTATCTGGCGCTATTTTGTTGCTTATAAGTCTTTGTTATAACTTTAATTTAGCAAGTTTTGTGATTGAAATATTTTGGATCGCAGCCTCATTAATTGGTTTATATAAATACCTAAAAGCTAAGCAGATTTCAGCTGTAGCCTAAATTTATAAATTAATAGAGAAAAACTCTCACGCCGTCGCGTATTTGTATTAATATTGTAAATAGCACGTTACTTATGATGTGCTAACTCCAATGAAAAATATAGGTGTAAAGCGGCGTAATGATTTTGAAGCAAACAGCATGTCTTTTTTTGTGTGTTTATACAACTCCCTTATTGGCGAGCGAGGCTGAGGATTTATTTGCGCTTAGCTTTGAGGATTTACTTGACGTTCATGTCGATATTGCCTCAAAAACCTTAGAAACTCTCGCTTCAGCACCTTCAACCATCACAGTTTTTAATCGCCAAAAAATAGCCTCGCTTGGGGTGAATAATGCGTTTGAATTGATGAATTTTGTTCCTGGTATGCAATCTACTCGTGGTGATTGGGTAGGCGCTGTACCAAAAGATCACGCAAGAGGTGTTTACCTTGATAGCGGCAATATCTTAGTGATGATCAATGGTGAACGTTTAAATGAGTCATCATTTGGCAAAGCGTCAGTTTATATCCCTTATATACCTATAGAAATTATTGATAAAGTTGAGTTCATACGTGGCCCTGGGTCTGCTTTATATGGCAGTAATGCATTCTTAGGGGTGATGAATATAGTGACTAAAAGCCAAAATAATGAAATGTCGCTGGCTGTGGGAAATGTAGGTCAAACCGGCGCTGCATTCTCGGTTAGTCATCAAGTTAATCAGCAAACACATCTATTTGCTAATGGCGCGTATAACCAGAAAAGTGGTAAGCGTTATCCACAAGGGGTAAACGATCCACTGCAATCAGTTTACTTTGAAGCGGGTGTCGATATCAATAAACTGGCTTTGAGAGCGCGTTATAATCAGGTTGAACTGAATGAGTTTTTAAACCTTGGTGGTTATTCTGACAGTAATCAACATCGTAGTGAGAATACTTTCCTATCTGTAGGTTATGATTGGCTTGAAACTGATACACGTACTTTGGCTACAAAAATAGCGTATGCACATCATCAAATACAAAGTGCTGGATTAATCGCACCTGCAGTAGCCTTACCCAATGCCAGTTATGATTTTTTTATTGGTCCTGATTGGCATACGACGGATTTAACAGTCAGTGTAGAGGCCAGTCAGCAATTTAATAATGGTTGGTCAATTAATTCAGGCTTGCAATATAGCCACGCAGAGCAACATAAAGCGGACTTACGTGTTAATTATTTTGATATTAACAGCGGTGAAATTATTGTTGAAGATCCGTTTTATCAAGGGGGGATTGTTACAATCAGTAATTATGCGCCATTTCAGAGTTTGCAATCTACCTTTGAAACCCGAAGTATTTATGGGCAAATCAAAGTGCCTTTTGCTGAGCAATTGACCTTATTTTTAGGGGCACGTTATGATGATGTTAAAGCGATAGACAGTAAATTATCGCCTCGCATTTCCGCAATCTACTCACCAACTCGCGCGCATACTTTTAAATTACAATACGGTGAATCGTTTCGCACTCCTGTGACGAATGAATTGTATTCAGATGATGATGTGACTAAGGGCAATCCAAACTTAAAGTCTGAATATGTTAAAACCACAGAGCTTGTTTGGCGCTACGAGGGACAAGATTGGCATATTAATTCGGTGCTTTTTTATAATCAACTTGTTGATTTTATTAATCTAGTGCCAAATTTAGCTGCCAATAATCAGTTTACCTTTGAAAATCAATTAGATGACATTAATCGTGGTGTTGAATTAGATAGCATGATCCACATTACTAGTGATTTATCAGTGGAAGCGACCTACAGCGAGTATTTTGATACGCCAATTAAGCCAACGTTTAAGCGCTTTGCTAGTGTGATTGCTAATTATCATCATCAGCAATGGGTGCTGAGCCTCAATAGTGTTTGGCGCGATGCCGTCAGTGGCCCGACAATGACAAGCGACTTTACTCAACCGGCTTACTTTTTGCTCGGCGGGGCTGTTAGTTGGCAATTTTCTGCACGCAGTGAAATTAGTTTTAAAGCCCATAATCTCTTAGATAAGCACTACCGTGTGTACGATCCAAGAGTCACAGATGGTGCTGTTGCTGGTGTCGGCAGTGAATACTCGTTACACTATCAAATCAAATTTTAAGTTTTAGGGACGCTCAGGTGTGCCCTTTGGTTGAACATGCTGCGTTTTCCCCGAAAAATATTAATCGCTGTTGCCATTTTAATCAGTGTATTGTTGCTTAGTTTTCTATTTGGCCGACACTATGATTTAAGTCAAGCAAAGCAGCAAGCTGAACTCCAAGTGGGTCAATTGCGTAATTATCTTGATACCGAACTCTCTCGTTTTGCAACTATTCCTCATTTAGTTACTGATAACCAGTTACTCACTGCATTTCTCAGTGATACTGATCAGCCCGTGCAGCCTATTAATAATTACTTGGCTGATATCCAACAAGCCAGTGGTGCATCAGACGTCTATGTACTTAATCGTGAAGGGGATGTTATTGCATCGAGCAATTGGCAACTTGATTACAGTTATATCGGTAATAACTTTGCATTTCGTCCGTATTTTTCTCAGGCATTGGCGGGTAACAAAATTGCCTATTTTGCTCTTGGTTTACGATCTAAAGAGCGTGGCATTTATTTTTCTGAACCGATTTATCGCGATGGCCAAGTAATAGGTGTGGTCACCTTAAAAGTGAATGTATCTAAGTTTGAAACTGATCGACAATTACTGAATGCGTCCCACGCTAGCCATTTTTATTTAAGCTTAGACGATAATATTATTGCTATGTCCGATAGCCCATCATGGCGACTCAATTCGTTGCATAGCCTCACAGCAGCAGACTATCAACACTTTACGACAAGCCGACGCTACCTAGAGTATGTACCAAAAGTTATCACTGCTGAGCACATTACTAGCCAAGGGATGCCCCTGTTATACGTTAATGATGCGAATAAACGCAGTAAATATGTGCCTGCAAGTGCGCCGATTGAGCGACTTAATGCAAAAATAACTGTGCTTGTTGATATATCGTCGGTGAATGTTAATCAACTAGGACGATTGTTTTGGTTGAGTGTGATTTATGCTGGGGGGTTAATGCTTTTTTACAGTTTAATGGCACGTTTTGCCGGCTATAAAAAATTACTTTTTTCTCGTCATAGCCTTGAGCAAGAAGTTATAGAGCGCACCCATGCACTCGAAAAAGCACAAACAGCGCTGGTGCAAACAGCCAAATTGGCCACCATAGGTCAACTTAGTGCTGGTATCAATCATGAGATTAACCAACCCTTGAGTGCTATGAGTACGTATTTGGTTAGTGCTAAGCGCTTGATTGCCAAAGGTGATATTGCAAAGGCCGCTGAAAATATTGTTATTGTGCAATCGCTGATCGAACGAGTACATAAAATTGTTGGACAATTAAAGCACTTTAGCAAACCAGCACAAACACAGTTAAGGGAGCAAAGCTTAAGCCAGCTACTTAAAAATGCCATGGTGATCGCCTCCGCGCAATTAAAGCAGGATGATGTCAACGTTAACGCCGCTGATATTGCTGACACTGTAAAAGTATGGGTTGATGGCATTAAATTTGAGCAAGTGTTAGTGAATGTGATCACCAATGCCAGCCAAGCAATGGCTGACAGCACAGTGCGAGAGCTGAGTTTTGAGATAGAGCAGTTTGACGACCGCGTTAAGCTGTCTATTTTGGATACTGGGCCTGGTATCGAGTTACATGCGCTTGGGACTATTTTTGAGCCTTTTTATAGCACTAAATCAACTAATGGCCTTGGCTTAGGGCTATCTATTTCTAAGCAAATTATTAATTCATTTAATGGCTGTTTAAGTGCGCATAATCGCCCTGGCGGTGGTGCTCAATTCATTATTACCTTAGCAAGTACTAAAGGAGCGTTATGAATACGTTAGCAACTGATTGTAAACAAGTCATTGTTATTGATGACGAAGCGATGATCCGCGATTCACTTGACCAATTGCTGACACTCGAAGGCTATCAAGTACAGTGTTTTAGCGATCCAATGAGTGCTTTATCAAAACTTAATCGTCGTTTTAACGGGGTGGTGCTCAGTGATATTAATATGCCGAAAATGGATGGACTGGCTTTTTTAGAACAAGTTCAAGCATTTGATAGCGAATTACCGGTGATCTTTCTGACTGGATTTGCTGATGTATCAGTGGCTGTTAAAGCAATGCAATTAGGGGCTTACGACTTATTTGAAAAACCTCTCACTGAGCAGTTATTAGATTGCATTGCCAGAGCGTGCGATAAGCGTGCCTTGGTAATGGAAAACCGTGCTTTAAAATTAGCGGTAGAAAAAACGTCAGCCCCAGGTGTGCGGATCTTAGGGGAAACCGTGCAAATGCAGCAAATGATGCATCTGCTCAATGCGGTGATCGACACTCCCGCAGATGTGATGATTGAAGGTGAAACTGGCACCGGTAAAGAGTTAGTTGCACGCTTTTTACACGATCAAAGCAGTCGTTCAAACTGTAATTTTGTGGCAATTAACTGTGGTGCCATACCAGAGCAACTGATTGAAAGTGAACTATTTGGTGCGGCCAGTGGCGCGTTTACAGGGGCAACACACAGTCGCCAAGGTAAGTTTGAGTTTGCTCAAGGTGGTACGGTGTTTTTAGATGAGATAGAAAGCACACCGGCATCATTACAAGTAAAGTTACTTCGCGTTTTAGAAGAGCGAAAAGTGACCCCCGTCGGCGCTAATACCGCGGTTGACTTAGACATACGTATCGTTGCGGCAACCAAAGTTGATTTATTATCCTTGGTCGAAAAAGGGGACTTCAGAGCTGACTTATATTATCGACTCAATTTAGTGAGGGTAAGTATTCCGGCATTGCGTGATAGGAAAGCTGATATTCCTTTATTATTCAAACATTTTAGCTCTATTGCCGCGACTCGTTTTCATAAACCTCCGGCTCCTCTAAGTAGCGATATATTACAGCGTTTACTTAGTTACCAGTGGCCAGGTAATGTCAGAGAGCTTAGAAACCAAGCTGAACGAGCGGTGCTGCTTGGTGCTGAATTAGCGTTCGCCAATACCGAAAATAATAATGGCAGTGAGTTATCGCCCGATCTGAGTTTGGCGGAAAAAGTGTGCTTTTATGAGCAATCTTTAATCGAAGAAGCCCTTGAGCGCCACCAAGGTAGTATTAAAGAAACTATGAATACCTTACAGATTGCTCGTAAAACCTTGTATGACAAAATGAGTAAATATGGCCTCAATCGTGACATGTTTATTGATTAACCAGAGCTGTGCTTAAGTGATTTACCTGCTCAGCTTAATTTGATGGGTGGAAACAGTGACACAGACGCTTTGATAGTGTGTGGGATCCCGCACACTTTATTGTAAGTATAATTTAATTTTAAATTTAACTATCTGAATATATTAAACTTTACTTTTTTATACGCAGTTGGCAGTAAACTTGCCTTTATTAGCGGGAACAACAAATGATCCTAACAATAAGGGCACACAATGATAATAATAGACAAAAAGCTAACCCCTGTTTTTGTAGCAACGAGTTTTGCAGCAGCTTGCTTTGGACAAAGTGTTCATGCTGCAGAGTATGACATTTATGGTAAAGCAGAAGTACAAATTGCTAATACTGACAACGGTGTAATGCGCTATGCTAAAAAAGGAACGCAAATCGATGCGCCTTTTTCACGCATTGGTGTGAAAGGGCAACATGTACTCACTGACTCGTTAAAAGCGGTATTTAAATACGAAGTGCAAGTAAAGGGCTTTGAGCACGATGATACCGATGAGCCATTTAGTGCCCGTAATACATATTTAGGTTTAGCGGGAAATTTTGGTGAAGTTGTAGTTGGTCGAAACGATACACGCTTTAAGTATTCAGAAGGTAAAGTTGATAACTTCAATGAAACTCAAGCCGATATTGCTCAATTACTACCGGGTCAAGATCGCCTTGGTGATACCATAACGTATAGTTCAAAATCATATGCGGGTGCTCAGCTATCACTTACCTATGCTTTGAAGGATGACAGTGCCAATAATGAAGCCGGTTATGCCGCTACGTTAATTTATGGTGACCGTGGTTTAAAAAATAAAAATTATTATGTGGCGATCAGCCATATTGATTCACTCAATAATATCAACGCCAGTCGCATCGTTGGCGCGTGGCAAAAAAATGATTTACAACTAGGTGCTATTTACCAGCACAGTGAGTCAGTAGATGGTACTAAATCAGGAAACGGCTATGTGTTGAGTGCCAGTTATACCATTGACAAATGGCAGCCAAAACTACAATTTGCCAGTGATGACTCAACTATTCGCCAAAGTACTAAGGGCAGCCAGTGGACTGCAGGTGTGGATTATTTATTTGATAAACAAACTACCGCGTACTTATTCTATACTGACTTAGATTTGCAACAGCAAACGGATAGTAGCTTAGCCCTTGGCTTAAAGTATAAATTTTAAAGGGGTTGAATATGAGCACACAAACTTTAGACGATAAACCTGAAAAAAATCCAATGATACAGATCTTGCTGCTGTTATTGGGCCCTGCGGTCATGTTACTTACGTGTTTGATCGATCCTCCTGCTGGCATGAGTACCGCTGCTCTTCGTACTTCAGGATTAGCATTTTGGATGGCATCATGGTGGGTGAGTGAAGTAGTTCCTATCCCAGCTACGGCGCTATTGCCGTTGGTATTTTCTCCGTTGGCTGACATTGCTGCGATAAAAAGTGTCGCTGCACCGTATGCGCACCCCTTAATATTTTTGTTTTTAGGTGGCTTTTTAATTTCCATTGCGATGGAACGTTGGGGCTTACACAAGCGCATTGCTTTACGTACTATGCTCTACGCGGGCTCAAAACCGAGTTTGCAGATATTAGCGATGATGTTAGTAACGGCATTCTTATCAATGTGGATGTCAAATACTGCAACAGCAGTGATGATGTTACCTATTGCTATGTCTATCACCCATTTAGTGCAAAAATCTAATCCAAATAATAATGGTTTTGGTAAAGCACTGTTACTTTCTATTGCTTATGGTGCCAGCATTGGCGGCATTGCAACATTAATTGGTACGCCACCGAATGCATTGATGGCCGCTTATTTATCAGATAGTTATAAAATTGAAATTGGTTTTGCGCAATGGATGATGGTGGGTGTGCCATTGTCACTGACTATGTTGATCATCTGTTGGTTGTGGCTGACCAAGTTTGCTTACAAAGTTGATAAAACGGATGAAAAATCTAAAAAAGTCGACACCAAGTCACTATTTAGCTCGCAGTTAAAAGGTCTTGGCACCATGCAACGCGCTGAGAAAGGGGTGTTATGTGTGTTTTTATTTGCAGCTGTGTGCTGGATATTTAGACCTCTGATCGCTGATTTTTCTGGTTTAAAAATATCGGATACCGGTATTGCCATTGCCGCAGCATTATTATTATTTGTTTTGCCTGCTAATAAAGGCAGTGATGAACGTATTCTTGACTGGCAAAGTGCGGCAGGAGTTCCTTGGGGAGTGTTATTGTTGTTTGGTGGTGGCTTAACCCTAGCGGCACAAATAAAGTCATCAGGTTTGGCTGAATACATAGCTCATATGATTGAAGGCGTCAGCGCCATTCCATTAGTATTGAGTGTATTAGCAATTGCAACCTTAATCACTTTCTTAACTGAGATCACCAGTAATACAGCAACCGCAGCTGGATTTTTACCACTACTTGGCCCTGTCGCTGAGTCAGTCACAGGTTCGCCATTGGTCTGGGTTATTCCTGCGGCTATAGCCTGTAGTTGTGCGTTTATGATGCCTGTAGCGACCCCGCCTAATGCCATTGTGTTTGGCTCTGGGCAAATTCAAATGCGGGATATGATCAAAGCCGGCTTTGCATTAAATATTGTTGCAATTGCGCTGATCACATTTGTCACTATGACCCTTGCTGCATCGGTATTTAATTTTTAAGTAATTCAAAGTTACCCAACCGGAGCGCTATTCGTTTGTTGATAGCGCTCTATATTGCCCCTGCTAAGAAACAAAGTTATAGTGGTTAAATCTTTATTTTGTTTATGAGTATGCTTTTGTCTGACACTGGCACTGTATGTAACCCTGAGCTAAAAGCGCAATTTGATGAAATGCAGCTGCATTTTGATGCCCAGCCATATTTAGCATTATCACAGCGGATCCGTTTATTAAAATCTTTAAAACGTGAACTGTTGGCATTAGAGGCTGAATTGGTAGCTGCAAGCTCGAAAGACTTTGGCTTTCGCACTGCTTTTGATACGATTTTGGGTGATATACTGCCTACGGTCAAAACGATCAGCCACACCATCAAGCATTTACCTAAATGGGCAAAAAATTCACCACGAAAAGCGGGTTTGAGCCTAGCGCCATCAAAAGTTGCTGTGAGCTATCAACCCAAAGGAGTGGTGGGAATAATTTCTCCATGGAATTACCCAATTCAATTATCAATCGTGCCGGTGATAACCGCAATTGCCGCAGGTAATCGGGTATTATTAAAGGTCAGTGAATTTACTCCGCACACCAATCAAGTAATCAAAAAACTATTTATCGGCGAGCTTAGCGAACATTGCGCAGTGATCGAAGGTGAAGCGCAATTAAGTCAACAGTTTAGCTGTTTGCCATTCGCACACTTATTTTTTACCGGCTCTACAGCTGTAGGGCGCCATGTTATGGCCGCTGCGAGTAAAAACCTTACCCCAGTAACTCTTGAGTTAGGTGGCAAATCGCCCGTTATCATTACCGCGCAAGCGGATATAGATAAGGCGGCTAAAGCTATTTTATTTGGTAAAATGACCAATGCAGGGCAAATTTGTGTTGCCCCCGATTATGTTTTAGTGCCGGAAAACTTACAGCATCAGTTAGTCAGAAGTCTCTGTAGCTTATATAAAAAACATTATAACTTAGGTGTCGAGGGTAAAAATTTAACCTCGGTTATTAATCACCACCATTTTCAGCGTTTAACCGATTTATTGGCAGATGCACAGCAACAGGGCGCACAGATAATTAAGCCGTTAGATGAAAACCAAAGCGACGAACATAAGCATCGTCTTGGTTTGCACATTGTGACTGATGTGAATGACAATATGAAGTTGATGCAAGAAGAACTGTTTGGACCAATTCTTGCGATTGTCAGTTATCAAGCTTTACCTCAGGCGATTGCATACATAAATCAACGTCCTCAGCCGTTAGCTTTGTACATAATGGGGCAAGATAAACAAATCAATGAAGGTATTCAACAGCAAACACAAAGTGGTACCTTCGCAATAAATGACACCTTAATGCAGGTGACTGCTGATGATGCGCCATTTGGTGGCTTAGGTCCTTCTGGGATGGGAAACTATCACGGTATAGAAGGCTTTTTAACCTTTAGCCATGCACGTAATACATTGAAAACGGGTGGTTTTAATCCTAAATTAGGATTGTTGTTGGCGCAAAATAAGATATTGATTAAAATACTTAAATGGTTGTACTTGCGGCCATAAATTGGCGTTAAGTACAATCCAATAGCGTTTTAACTGGCAGTTAAAACATCCGATCTTCGCCCGCATACAGCCCAGCTTGGATTTTTTCATACAATGCATCAGCTTTTTCTTTGGCTTCTGCAATTTGCGCAGGCATCAGCTTGCGCTCATCTAGCTTGCGACTGTGACTGGCATCTAAATTACCATTATACTCAGCAACAGTGTTCCAGATGTATGATTTTTCGATGTTTTTTTCGACTCCATGGCCTTCGAAATACATCAGCGCCATATTAAACTGTGCTAGCGTATAATTATTACCAGCGGCTTTTTCATACCATTTAATAGCTTCTTTATAATCTTGCGCAACGCCATCGCCGTTGGCGTACATCACACCCAAGTTAAACTGAGCAGCAGGTAAGTTTTTTGCCGCGGCTTGCTTAAAGAGTGAAACTGACATTTGTTTATCAAGTTTAACGCCTTTACCTTCTTGGTAAAGTACAGCTAATGCAAACATTGAGTCGACGTGGTTCTTTTTAACGCCTTGCTGGTAAAGTTCAGCAGCTTTGTGATAGTCGCGCGTTACGCCGTGGCCACCTTCATATAGCTGCCCTAGCTCGTAAATTCCTGGTGCAAAGCCTTTTTCTGCAAGGTAGTTAAACTCTCTAAGTGCATCTTCAAATTGACCTTCATTGGCTGCGCGGATCCCTTCTTCAAGTCCCGCATGAGCAACACCACAGATGCTAAGTGCACCGACCATCAACAATATCTTAAACTTCGGCTGCCACATGACAATACCTCCAATTAGCGTGTTACTGTTTAATTTTAGTCCCAACAACCACAATTGCCCAGCTTCGCACTATAAATGATAAAACTTAGACATAAGATACAGATATTACAGAAAATTTAAAGGAATAAAAAAAGCCCCTGATGGGGCTTTTTGGGTCATATCAACCGTCACCGATATGAGCAATGTAGCAAGTGAGTGTGATCTTTTAATTATATTACTTGGGTCGAGTAAGTAATATGCTTGAAGCGTCACCATCTTCATCAACAACGTTGTACTAAAGGGGCCCAGCATCCTTACTGGTCGATCTTCCCTAGGGCACTGAGGTCGGTACGTTCAATTCTTACAAGAAGCGCAAACCTGTCGTGTTGGGCTGCTTGGTGTTGATGCGATCGATTATTACTTGTATTTGAATGTGCGTCAATAGCTAAATGATAATTATTTCCATTTGTTCGGTTTTATTTTAATCCCCTCATTTACATAATGCGCTAAGTTGATTAACGTAGTGCTATAAAGAACCGTAAGAAAAATAAAAATGTCTATAAAAAACATGTGCTTGAATTATAAATCCGCAGTAGTTGGTGTGTTTCTATTAGCTCTGACTGGATGCTCAGCTACATTTACCTACAATAATATAGGCTGGTTATCGGCGTTTTGGATTGATGACTACGTTGATTTATCGAAGCAGCAAAGCAAACAAGCTAAAGACTTAATTAAGAAAAGTCGGGATTGGCATCGTAAGACGCAATTACCTTTGTATCGACAGGATCTGTTGGCATTACAAAAGCTACTTGATGAAGACCCTTCAGAGCAAGCATTATTAACGTATTTTCAAGGCTTTAAAACACATTGGCAATCGTTAGTTATGTATGTAAGAGACGATCTTATTGAACTTGCTATTGGTTTATCCACGGAGCAAAGAGAAGAATTTGTTGCTGCCATTGCAGAGGATATAACAACAGAAAGTGACGAGTATAATGAACAAACCCCAACACAGCGTGAGCAAGATCGCCTTGAACGTCAGTTAGATACTTATAAACAGTGGCTTGGTAAACTGAGTGAACAACAAGTGTCTTTGATCACCCAAGCGAACAGCGAATTTCAAGCAACATTTTTATTAAGGCAAGCTTACAAGCAAACTCGGCTGGATAAACTCAAACAGGTATTTTTTGATAGCCAACTTAGCCGCGATCAGTTTATTAGCCAATTATCAGCTGTCATTACTGAGCGAGAGGTGTTTATGAGTGACGAATTAATTCGCTTAGATGCTGAAAATTCAAAGCGCTATGCGCGTTTACTTGTGAGTTTAAGAGCCACGTTGACAGCAAAACAGCGCCAGCATGCTAATGCTGAGTTCTCCGATATGTTAGAAGATATAGAACAATTAATTAATGATGAATAGGCTGTTAGTTGCTAAGATCTTAATTTTAAAAATTTTTTATAAAAATGAATATATCAAAAACAAATAGAGCTTGTACTCTTTCAATTAACCGTTAGACTGACTTTTTTTCGTTCGAATTAAAGTTAATCAATGGATATCGCAGCCTTAGATAGCGCTCAAGTATTACGTGAAAATTTACTGAAATGGATTTGTTTCTGTTTCGGAATTTTAGCGAGTGTTTTTACCTATTTTAATCTTTTTATTAATGACTTTTACTCATTAGGGATTTTAGAAGGGGTTTTTGCTATTTATTGTTTTTATACTTTTAACTATGCTCGGACACGAAAATTTCAGACTTGGCAGCCGTTATTATTGTGCCTTTGTATTATGCTATTAGTAATCTTGGGCACTTACCTTGCTGTTGTTAAGAGTGGCCTGTTCGTCTGGACTTTTACTTTACCTATATTATTTTATTTATTGTTAGGTTGTAAGTGTGGTTTTTACCTATCGTTGTTATTAGTGTGTGTACAAACGGCTGTGTTTATTAGTAAACCCTCCTTAGCACCATTTTCAGAGCTTAACCTGTACCTAAATATGAGTTTTAGCTATGTGATAGTTTGGGTTACTGCGCATATTTTTGAAGCGAGCCGAGCACAATTTTCAGAGCGACTAGAAAACCTTGCCTTGTTAGATCCGCTGACAAACACCGGCAACCGTTTAGCAATGAACCATTACTTTGAAGTTGAGTTGGTAGACAAAATTAATTTATTTATTATGGTGCTAGATCTTGATTACTTTAAAAAAGTAAATGACGAATTTGGTCATGATGTGGGCGATCAAGTTCTGGTTGAAATTGCCACTATATTAAGAGAAACACTTAACAAGGGGCGAGTTTTTCGTACTGGCGGCGAAGAGTTTGCACTGTTCATTCCTGATTCAAATCAACAAGAGTCTTATCAAATTGCTGAAAATATCAGAGTGGGTTTGCAAAGTACGGCTATCAATGTTGGTGCGCGTGAAATAATTTTAACAGCAAGTATCGGTTTAGCTGCTTATCGTGATGGCGATAGCCTAAAACAAGCGATTAAAGCAGCAGATGAGCAACTTTATTATGCAAAAAAACATGGTCGAAACAATGTTTATTTTGACTCGCAGCAATACTCAGCAAAACTAGAACAGGTTTCTTAACCTAGATACATGTGCTCGAAACCGGGAATGTTACTTTCCCAAAGTGGTGTTTCTTTACCTAAGTGATCACGTATCGCATCAAAAAATAATCGTGTTCTTACAGGTAAATCACGGTGTGGATATACCGCGTACATCGCACTGTATTCTTGTAATTTGATGTCTGTTAATAAGGGCACTAAACGTCCTTGCTTTATTTCATCATTAATAATAAATGCTGGCGCGAGCACATAGGTTGTTCCAGAAAGCGTTTTATCGAGCAGTACCTCGGCATCATTGGCTCTAAACACACTCTTAATTTTTTGCTCTTGCGGTAGACCATATTGATCTACATAACGAATACCCTCAACGCGCAACGAAGTGCTGGAATAACTGGCTGCGGGTAAATCAATTAAGTCCTCTATTTTACTTGGCAATCCATACGTTTGAATAAACTCAGGTGCGGCTAATATTAGTAATCTATTGCGCGCAATTTTACGTGCGATCAGTGATGAGTCTTTTGGCTCACCGACCCGAAAAGCAAGATCAAAGCCTTCAGATACCAGATCAACTAACTTATCATCGAGTCTTAGTTCAACTTCTACTTGCGGGAAGCGTTTTTGAAAATCATTAATTACAGGTTGTAGATAACGCCTGCCGATAATGGTTGATGAAGTGATTTTTAATACACCGCGTGGCTCTTGGTGATAATTCTCGGCTAAACGTACAGTTTCACCTAGTAGTTGCCTCAACTCACTGGCCTTTTTAATCATTTCGGCCCCTGCAGCTGTCAGTGAAAATGAGCGGGTGGTGCGGTTTAGTAAACGTACTCCTAAATCATCTTCGAGACGACTTATTTGTTTTGAGATCACTGAACGATCAATATTACGGGTTTCTGCTGCTTTAGCGAATGAGCCTCGCTCAACGACTTCTAACAACATCAATAAGCGACTTGTGGTATCCATTAATTACTCACCAATATTTAATTGATGCCATATTGGCATTAATGAATTTAAAAATCTATGGTTTTTGTCCACAACAATGTTCCGTAACATAGAAAAATACACTAAATGGAGCGTCGTCATGAACAAACACTTAATAGCTATTGCAGTTTTAGGGGCATCACTTGCCCTCACCGGTTGTGCAGAAGAGCCTGCTCAACAGAGCAATCAACCACATCTTCAACCAATAGATGTTGCCTCAGTGATCATTAAGCCAGTGCAAAACTGGCACACCTACACTACGCGTTTAGAAGCGCCGGAAGAAGTATCACTTATGCCACGTGTTGCCGGAGTTATTGAGCATATTGCGTTTAATGAGGGCGACGAGGTTAAACAGGGTGACTTACTGTTTAAACTTGACGCTCGCCCATATGCTGCGGTTGTAGCAAGTTTAGAGGCACAAGTAGTCAGTGCTGAAGCCGCTTTATCGCAAGCGCAAAGTGAAGCTAAAAGAGCGGTGCGATTAACCGAGCGAAAAGCGATTTCAACAGAGCAAGCGGAATCACGTACGTCAACGTTACGCCAACGTGAAGCACAACTTGCGGCCTTAAAAGCCCAGCTAATTGCAGCTAATTTAGATTTAGAATTTACAGATATACGTTCACCCATTGATGGTGTGATCTCGCGTGCAAATATTACCAAAGGTAATAATGTGCTTGCAGGGCAAAGTGTACTGACTTCAATCGTATCAAATCAAACTATGTATGCTTACTTTGATGTTGATGAACGTACTTGGAATAGTTCATTTGATGAAGTAACCGCCGCTGCTCATCAGCAAGTAGTCATGCAAAAAGTTGGTCAAAATGGCTTTGCACACACCGGTTATATCGACTTTATTGATAATCAAATCAATGCAGCAACAGGTACTTTGCGAGTTCGTGCACGATTTGATGAAAATACCGCCTTACGCGCCGGTTCATTTGCACGTATTAAGTTAGCGGCCAATGACATTACAGAGCAAGTTATTGTGCCTGATAGAGCAATTGGCACCGATTTGAAAAATCGCTTTGTGCTCACTGTAGGTGAAGGCAATATTCTTGAATATAAACTGGTTACAACCGGTGAGCGCTATGACAGTTTTCGCGCTATTACCTCGGGCTTAAAAGCTGGCGATGTGATTGCGGTTAATGGTCCTGCGCGTGTTGGACCTGGCATGCCGATTTCACCTAATACAGTGACCCTAGACACCACCGGTGTTGCTTTTACGTTATCGCCAACGGCGCAGCACACACTTATGGCTAAGAAGTAGGACGAATAATGAAATTTTCTCACTTTTTTATTCAACGACCGATATTTGCAGCCATGCTGTCATTGGTGATTTTAATTGCCGGTGGTATTTCGTTGTTTCAACTGCCGGTCAGTGAGTATCCTGAAGTTGTTCCGCCGACAGTTGTGGTAACTGCGAACTACCCAGGAGCAAATCCAACCGTAATAGCACAAACTGTGGCTACTCCATTGGAGCAAGAGATCAATGGTACTGAGAACATGTTGTATATGTTTTCCCAAGCGACCAGTGATGGGCGTATGACACTGACAGTAACGTTTTCATTGGGAACGGATTTAGATCGTGCGCAAGTACAAGTACAAAATCGGGTTAACAGTGCTTTGCCGCGACTACCACAAGAAGTGCAGCGCTTAGGCGTCGTCGCTGAAAAATCATCACCGGATCTAACCATGGTGGTGCACTTATTCTCACCGGAAAAAACACATGATACAGCGTATCTATCTAACTACGCTGATTTATATGTGAAAGACCAAATTGCACGTTTGAGTGGCGTAGGCGATGTAAAATTATTTGGTGGTGGTCAATATTCAATGCGAGTGTGGCTTAACCCCGATGCATTAGCGGCACGAGAATTAACCGCAATGGACGTCGTCAACGCATTGCGTGCGCAAAACCAACAAGTTGCAGCGGGTAGCTTAGGTGCACAACCTGCTTCAACAGACAGTCAATTTCAAATATTGTTAAATGTAAAAGGACGCTTAAACAGTATTGAAGAGTTTCAGCAAGTGATCATTAAAGTGGGTGAACAAGGTCAATTAACACGTCTAAGCGATGTTGCACGTGTCGATTTAGGCCAAAATACTTACTCACTTAGAGCTGAACTTGATAATCAACCAGCGCTGGCGATGCCGATATTTCAACGTCCTGGCTCTAATGCAATTGAGCTTTCAGATCAAGTACGCGAAACCATGGCGCGTTTATCGAAAGATTTTCCAGCTGGTGTTGAGTACGACATTGTCTACGACCCTACGGTATTTGTTCGCGGCTCGATTGATGCGGTGATCAAAACGTTACTTGAAGCTATCGCGTTAGTGGTAATTGTAGTGGTGTTATTTTTACAAACCTGGCGTGCTTCGATTATTCCACTAATAGCTGTGCCAGTTTCACTGATTGGTACTTTTGCGGTGATGCAGTGGTTAGGGGTCTCGATCAATACGCTGTCGTTATTTGGTTTAGTACTTGCCATAGGTATTGTGGTCGATGATGCTATTGTGGTGGTCGAAAACGTTGAACGTAACATTGAACAAGGTTTATCACCTCTGGAAGCAACGCGCGTGGCTATGACTGAAGTGACAGGGCCTATAATCGCGATTGCGTTAGTGTTGTGTGCAGTGTTTATTCCTACCGCGTTTATTAGTGGTTTATCAGGTCAATTTTATAAACAGTTTGCGTTAACTATTACTATTTCAACGGTTATCTCAGCATTTAACTCATTAACTTTATCACCGGCGTTGGCGGCACTATTACTTAAAAGCCATGATGCTAAACCGGATGCGCTGACGCGTTTATTAAATCGTTTATTTGGTCGCTGGTTATTTGCACCCTTTAATCGAGTATTTGACCGTGGCGCCAAAGGCTATCAAAAGCTGGTACAAAAACTAATGCGCATGAGCGTGGTAGTGGTGATTGCATACGTGGTTTTATTAGGCGGAACAATTAAGCTATTTGATGCCGTGCCGGGTGGTTTTATTCCTGCACAAGATAAGCAGTATTTAGTTGCGATAGCACAATTACCTGATGCAGCGAGTTTAGACCGTACTCAAGATGTGGTTAGGCAAATGCAAGAAATTGCACTGCAAGTACCAGGGGTTGCTCACACAGTTGCCTTTCCTGGCTTGTCAGTAAATGGTTTTACTAACAGTCCTAATAGCGCCATTGTATTTACACCGCTAGAAGACTTTAGTGAACGAAGCGATCCTAGTAAATCGGCGATGGCTATTGCGGCACAGTTAAACCAGCGTTTTAGTGCCATTGATGAAGCATTTGTTGCTGTATTCCCACCGCCGCCAATCCAAGGTTTAGGCACCACGGGTGGGTTTAAACTGCAAATTGAAGATCGCGGTAATAAAGGCTTTGAAACACTATTTAACAGTTTGCAAATGGTGATTGGTAAAGCTCAGCAAGATCCTGCGTTAATGGGGCTCTATTCAAGTTTTAGAATTCAAGTACCACAAATGGATATTGATATCGACCGAGAGCAAGCGCTTATTCAAGGTATTCCATTGGATGAAGTATTTAATGCGTTGCAAGTGTATTTGGGCTCAATGTACGTTAATGACTTTAATTTATTTGGCCGTACGTACCAAGTTAATGCCCAAGCTGATGCTGATTTCCGCCTTGATCCAGAACAAATATTGAATCTAAAAGTGCGCAATAACCAAGGGAATATGGTGCCATTAGGCTCGGTATTAACGGCAACGCCTACAACAGGTCCTGATCGAGTGATGCATTACAATGGTTACCCAAGTGCAGAGCTTAATGGTAGTCCAGCGCCTGGTTACAGTTCAGATCAAGCACAGCAAGCAATTGAGCTGATCTTGGCTGATAATTTACCTACGGGTATTGAGTACGAATGGACCGAAGTTACTTTTCAGCAAATTCTAGCGGGTAATACCATGGTCTACGTATTCCCATTAGTGGTGTTATTAGTGTTCATGGTATTGGCTGCGCAGTATGAAAGCTTACGTCTCCCACTGGCTATTATTCTTATTGTACCAATGACAATATTCTCAGCATTAATGGGTGTATGGTTGGTTGGCGCTGATAATAATATTTTCACGCAAATAGCATTGATTGTATTGGTTGCCTTGGCTTCTAAAAATGCCATTTTAATGGTGGAGTTTGCACGCGATAAAAATAACCATGGGTTGAGTCATTTTGACGCTATTTTAGAAGCTTGTCGGATGCGTTTACGACCTATCTTAATGACGTCAATTGCCTTTACGGCGGGTGTCATTCCCTTAGTATTAGCAACGGGAGCTGGAGCAGAAATGCGCCATGCAATGGGCAACGCAGTGTTCTCGGGTATGATTGGTGTAACCGTGTTTGGTTTATTATTTACCCCTGTATTTTATATTTTGGTAACTAAAACCCGTAAAGTGACTACGCAGGAGCAAATTAATGAGTAAGTATAAGTTAACCGCTCTTGTTGTGGCGGGTTTATTAAGTGGCTGCGCCAGTAAAATTGATGAGCAGCAACAGCAAAATCAGCTACAAGAATTTGTTGCAACAACACAAATCGCAGCACAATTACAAGGTCAAGATGAGCTTAACTGGTGGCAACAATTAAATTCAACCCAGTTAAATAATCTTGTGATCAGTGCGCGCGCTAATAATCATGATTTGCTCACTAGTCAGTTGCAGTTACAAAGCGCGCTTGCTCGTTTAGGTGGGCAAAAAGCACAGTATCTTCCCCAAGGTGCAGTGGCAGTTGATGCCACTCGCTCAAGTACTGGTAACGTTAACACGCGTCAATCGGAAGCCAATGTTAACCTTGATTGGCAACTTGATTTATTTGGTAAAGTAACTGCGCTTGTTGATGCTGCGAATGCAGGGGCAATGAGTCAAGCGGAACAATTGCGCGCTTTGCATATTGAAGTTGTTACCTCTGTGGTAAAAGGGTTTGTCAGTTTTCAAGGTAATAAGCAAAAACAGCAGATCATTAACCTACAAATTGAAGCATTAGAGCAAAGTATTGCGGTTCTGCGGGCTCGCGTTGAGGAAGGGGTCGCTAATGAGCTTGATTTAAATCGAACCTTAGCACAATTGAAGCAGCAGCAAGCTTTGTTGCCAGATATTGAATACGCGCAATTTCGTGATCTAGCAACGCTTGCGACGTTAACAGGGCAGTTACCTGCTGATCTAACCTTAGTTGATGAGCAAGCGCTGTTTGAGCATGCATTTACTGTAAGTTTAGCCACCCCAAGTGATGCCATTGCACTGCGTCCTGATATTAGCCAAGCATTATTTGAATTTAGCCAAGCTAATTCATTAAGCGTGGCTGCGAGTAAAGCATTATTACCTGATATCAGTTTAACGGCGTTTGCAGGTGTATTGAGCTTAGATAACAACCAGCTTTCTGACACTTCGCAGCAATGGCAAGTTGCCCCACGCATTCAGTGGTCATTATTGAGCTACCCTGCGTTATTGGCGCAACGTGATGCTCAGCAATATCTCAGTGAAGCCGCTTACAGCCAATATCAACAAGTGGTGTTAGAGGCATTAGCGCAGAGTGAACTTTCACTGCAGTTATTAGTCAAACAAACTCAACAACTAGGCTATGCCAAAGCACGTTATGAGTTTGCTAATAATGCCTTTTTACAAGCGCAGGCGATGTACCAAGAAGGGCAAATACCTTACTTAGAGTTGTTAGATGCGCGACAGGATGTTTTAATAGCGCAGGAAAATGCAATTGACTCAACGATTTCATCATTACTTGCTAAAGTAGACACTTACCAAGTATTTAATGGTCGTTGGAGTTATGCGTTAGTTAATTAAGTTAAGTTGAGTTTTTGATGCCACATACTGATCTTTTATCAACAATCCCCGCGACAATGCGTGCGATTGCGTTACTTGAACCTAATGAACAGATTAATTTATCTGAGCTTGAATTGCCGGTGCCTGATGTTGTAGACAACGAATTGTTGATAAAGGTTGAGTATGTTGCGTTGAATCCGGTTGATGCGTATTTTGCTAAACAAGGTTTTTGTAAATGGCACTATCCTCATACCCTAGGCCTTGATGCTGTAGGGTTGGTGGTAAAAGCCACTAAAGGGGTATTTCCAAGTGTCGGTACTCGGGTCATGTGGCATGGTAATGTTGGCGACCATGGGGTGTTATCGCAATACGCTAAAGTCCCTAACTTTGCTGTATCGCAAATTCCTGACAGCGTTACGTTACAGCAAGCCGCGACATTACCCTGCGCAGGGATGTCGGCATTAATAGCTCTTGATAAACTGCAATTAACCGAAGGTGATTCACTTTTAATTGAAGCTGGTGCGGGGGCCGTCGGTCAGTTCGCCATTCAATTTGCCAAACAACGTGGTGCTACGGTATTTACCACCGCGAGCAAACGCAACCATAAGCTTGTTAAACAATTGGGTGCTGATGTGGTGTTTGATTACAACGATAAAACGCTTAGCGATAAAATTCGTAAAGAACTTGGTCCACAAGGCTTTGATGCAGTGCTCGATTCGATTGGTGGTGAAACCACGGTACGTAATGTTGAATTAATGCGTTTTTGTGGCCGTATTGCGTGCTTAAATCCACTGCCTAAGTTTGAGCAGGAGCTGATGTTCAGACGTGCGCCAAATATAGGTATTGTTTCTTTAGGTGGAGCGTGGTTAGCAAACAGTTTATGTGCTCAGCAAAAAATGAGTTTTATGGGCAATTTATTGCTAGACAATTTAGCCAGTGGCAGTATCAAAATACCGCAGATCATTGAGGTTGAATTTAACGCCAGTAGTATTTCACAGGCGCTGAATAAACAAATTGCTGGTGGCTTTACCGGAAAGCAGGTAGTGAAAATTAGCCATGATTAATTATTAACCGTGATTCATAATCTTTAAGCCTCGCAATTGCGGGGCTTTTTGTTATTGTTTAAGATTATCAACTTAGAGGGAAACATGGCATTTACAGATTTTTATCGACTCAGCGCCCATGGGGTGATCACTAATGCCAGCGGGGAGGTTTTGCTGCTAAAGGCAAGCTATGGTGAGCTAAGCTGGGGATTACCTGGTGGCGCCTTAGATGTCGGTGAAACTGTACATCAAGCACTCATACGCGAATGCCAAGAAGAGCTCGGCTGTGAAGTGAAAATTGAACACTTAACCGGTATTTATTATCACAAAGCGTTTAATTCTCATGCTTTTATTTTTAGAGTTAGTTTGTTAAGAGATGCTGTGATCACGCTCAGCGATGAACACTTAGCACATCGTTATTATAAATTGTCGGAGCTTTCCAAGGTTCAACAACATAGAGTCGCAGCCTGTTTAAATTATACCGGTACAGTTGATAGTGCTGCATTTTAATTTAGCTTAAACGATCACTATCATTAATAGGAAAACGAGATATGAATACGCAACGTTTAATTCTTCGCCATGGCCAGCTAAGTGATGCGTCGTTTATCTTGAGTTTATTAAATCAGCCGAGTTTTTATCGTTATATTGCTGATAAAGGCATTTATACCAAACAACAAGCCGAAGATTATTTACAAAAAACCTTTATTGATAGCCACCAACAGCAAGGTTTTGGACCTTATATTGTGGCAAATAAACAAGGCATTGCCATGGGCATGGTGGGCTTGTTCCAACGAGAAGCACTAGCAGTGCGTATGAAGCGGCTGCAAAACTATTACACGCGTATCAAGGTAAGTTCAGCTACATTGCCGCGATAGCCGATGCTGACAATACCGCTTCGCATGGGTTATTAAATAAACTCGGGTTTGGGTATATAGGCAAAGCAGTGCTTAATAATGATGGCACTGCTTTAGTGGTGTCTATTCTTGAATAAGAACGCTCAGGGTGGTTGCTACCTGTTGATTAATATTCTGCCAGTTTTGCTCTAAGCTTTCGACAAGGCCTTCGTAATCATCACCAGTTAAAGGGTTAACCTCACTAAAATAATGAATTGCTTTTAAAGAGCGGCCACTTTCAAACGACGTATAATACAGGCGCCACAAACCAGAAATATCCGCATTACCTTGGTTATCACCATTGAAATGATGTAGCTCATATTCTAATTCATAATAACTTTGCTGATCTTTGTCTGTTATAACAGGTAATCCTTTGACCACCATCCAGTTATCAAGCGTGGTAAATAATGTTTGATGGGCGCTTGCTGTTAGCATTTGATCTGGCGCTTCACTCCATAAGTGATAATTAGCAGCATTGACCTGATTATTATCCATTTTCATTGCAATACCACGGTTATTTAATGCGCCTCGTAAACTTACTGTATTGATCCGTAATTGAGCTGATGTGTCAGTGCTACTGCGCTGCATTGGTTTAATACTTTGCTCAAACTGGTAGTATTTAACGGGTGCATTAAGTGATTGGCTACAACCTGATAATAATAGCACCCCAATAACAGCAAAAATTTGTATACGTAAAAATGTCCGCATTATTGTTTCCTCGGCGTTGGATCGGCAGGCAATGATTTATCAAAAATAAACATATTTGGTTGCTCATTTAAGCCACGCGAGAGTGGCTGTAGCTCTTCACTTAAACGCTTAAACTCTGAGAGTGTTTGTTGTAATTGCTGATGAAATGAGGAGCCTTGTTGATAACTGGCCATGGTTTTTTCAAACTGTTTCATGGTGACATCAAATTGCTGCATACTTTTTGTCATTTCAGCAAAATTACGATTAATATCACCGGGTAAATTTTGGGTATCTTGTTTACTTAACAATGTACGCATTTCATTCGCCAGCGCTTGGTAATCAGCAAACGCGGAATCAATTTGCGCTAAGCTGTCTTCAATTTTTAAATTATTTACTTTATTTAATACGTCAGACACTTGATCTGCTAATACGGTAATGCCACTGGAGACACTCGGAAATACTTGATATTGAGACAGTGTTTCTAACTTAGCAGCTGGGGCATCGTGGTAGATATCAAAATCGACATACACAGCGCCAGTAAGCAAATTGCCTGGTTTTAAAGAAGCGCGCATGCCATTTTTGATCCAACCATCAACACTGCTTTGCCAAAATTGTTTGGCTGAGGCATTGTCATGGTAAATACGGCCATACTCTATTTTTATTAAAGCGGGCACTGCAGTATTATCAGTTCTAAAGTGTGCGGGTTTGCCATCGATCATCACATTCGCAGGTGCTTCTACAACAGTACCTACGCGCATGCCACGATATTCAACCGGTGCGCCGGCACGTAAACCTCGAATAGACTGCTCAAACTCAATTAGGTAATAATCAAAATTATAAAAGCGTTCCTCAAGAGCATCTTTGTAACTATTACTAAGCGAAAAGCTATGACCTTCTTGAGCAAAATCACCCGGCGATTGTTGTTCAGGCAAACCAACCGAGATCCCTCCTTTTAATAACCTGCTTAATGAACCTGTTTTTACATTAATGCCATCGGCAGATAAATCAATTTCAACACCCGTATTGACCCAGAAAATAGAATTTAAGGTGATCAGGTTTTGATAAGGTTCGTTGATGAAAATACCATACTTCATCGCTTGATTCTTCCAATCAAATGTCGCTGTTTCAACTTGACCAATTTTATAATTCTTAAAAAATATACCGGTGCCGACATCCATAACCTCAGCATCATAGCTGAGTAATGAAAAGCGACCGCCTTTGACATCTTTATCAATCAGCGCTGGCTCTTCTTGTAATTTAAAATGCTCTTTTGTTTTACTACTTTCACCTGGTGAAAATTCTAAATATACACCAGATAGTAACGTGCTCATACCGCTGATACCCGTTTCATCAATACGTGGTTTTACTACCCAGATGTTGGCGTCTTCCGTGAGTAAGCCATCATAATGTTTATCAATTTGAGCTCGAGCAATCACACTGTTTTTAGTATCAGAGAGGCGAACGTGATCAATTTGGCCGATTTTCACACTACGTACTTTTATTTCAGTCTTGCCTGCCACTATACCCTCAGCATGAGGCATTGAAATATAAATGGTTGCGCCTTTATTAGCTTGGTATTGGTAAAGCATCCACACACCAACGAGCAAAGCTATAACCGGTATGATCCAAATCGCAGAAATAATAGGTTCTTTTTTTATATTAGCCGTTTCACTCATGCTGTTTCTCTAATTTATGGTCTTTTTATCATTGTTTGGCGAATCCCATAATAGCCGAGGGTCAAACGCGTGTGCTGCAAGCATTTGGCAAATCACCATGATAGTAAAAAATACAGTGCCTAAACCTGGCGTTACTGACATTAAATTTCCTAATTGCACTAAGGCTACTAGAATCGCGACAACAAATACATCGATCATAGACCACTTACCAATAAACTCGGTTAATTGATAGACTTTCGTATAGCCTTTTGTCTGGCCGTTAGCGGGTTTGCTAACCAAAAAGCATAAAAATGTTAAAATGAGCGCTTTAGCTAATGGTACTACTACACTCGCTAAAAAAATGATTAATGCAATAGGGTATGAGCCAGCTTGCCACAGTGTTATTACCCCACCAATTAATGTTGAGGGGGATTCATCCCCCAAACTAGTGGTGTACATTATTGGCAATAAATTTGCCGGAATATAACAGGCAATTGAAGTTATTAACCATGCCGTTGCTTTTTGTACGCTGTGGGGGTTTCTGATATGGGTTTTGCTATTACAGCGAGAACAGTATTCGCTATCGCTTAGTTGATGGCAGACATGACAGGCTCGAATGTTACTATCTATGGCACGATAAGAAAGTTTTGCGGCTGCAATTTCAGCCTGAGGCTGTACTTGATCCCATAATCGAGCACGATTTAAGTGTGCTAATGAGCCAATATAGAAGAGTACAAACGCGGCATAGGCCCAAAAACTAACGCCAAAGCTGACTTCCGCTAGCGACATTATTTTTACCATGCTGACCAATACACCGATTAAAAATATTTCTGACATTATCCATGGCTCTAGCGCTAAGGTGAATTTGAGTAAGCGTCTGGCAATCGTTTGTGGAAGTACTTTAAGTAAGCCTAAATGCAGTGGGATCAAAATAGTGAGTAATGCCATTGGTAAACCAATAATACTAACATCAATAAAAATGCCTAATAAATCGCTGTCGTAATTAAACAAAATACGAGCGGCATCGGGCAAGGTAATCGTCTGTGTAATGCCATTACTACTAAATGAGATAAATGGATAAAACATACTGCTTAGCAGCATGAGTAAAGCACTAATACTGAGTGCTACAATACGGCTGTCATAATTTATATTTGCTGCGCATAGTTTACTGTGACAATGTGGACAGACAGCCATTTGTTTTGCAACTATGTGCGGGATATCAATAATCAAGTCACAATTAGGGCAGGCAGTTTGCAAATTAATAACCACTTAGAAGTATCTTAGATCAAGTTTGCATCAATTATATGCTAAATACAAATGCGAAATTGGTTTAACTAGGCTAGCCTAATAAGAAAGTTGTCATGTAATTTTACAGTTGCTAAAAAGCATCTATCTGTGGGTGGTGAATGAAGTATTTTATAGTGTTTTTTTTTGTTTTATATAGCACTTTTGCATTGAGTTTAGCTGCGCCAAAATCTAGCGACATTATTACCGTTGCGGTAAGCCCTTCTTTGCCTCCTTACGTCTTTAGTGAGGATGATACCGGCTTGCAGTTGCAGATTTTAAAATCTGCGTTTAAAGATCAAGGTATAACAAATCTAGATATAGTCTATATGTCTAATAAACGTGCAGGGCAATCCTTAGAACAAATGAAGGTCGATATTGCGATGAATTATGCGGGGCTCACCACTTCTGCGATTTATCCAAGCCAAAGCTTATTGGCGTATCAAAATGTGGCAATTAGCTTACGTAAAAATAATTTTAAAATTAATACTGTCTATGATCTACTGGGGAAAAGTGTTGTTGCCTTTCAAAACGCCACCGAATTTCTGCCGCCGCCATTTAAAGCATTAACGACTAAATTAAGCGCTTATGAAGAAGTCGTATACCAAGCTGCGCAAGTGGATCATCTAATGAAAGAGTGGGTTGATGTGGTGGTACTAGAAAAACGGGTGTTTTTATATTATCTACAGCAATATAAAGAATCGCACCCAATCAAGCCTATTACTGTACACCCGATATTTCCTGAGGCTCCTCGACCAGCCTATTTTAACAGTAAAGTGTTACAAGAGATTTTTGATATGGGACTTGCCCATATCATTGAAAATGGGCAATACAGTAAAATAATGGCTTTTGATGGCAGTGATTATGCTCAGGTTGTAGAACCAAGCTCAATCAAATAATGCTACGGTTTGGCGGGTAAGCGCAAGCAATTCGCCGGATTGTGACCAAATACAACCATCCTCTAAACCATAGCCATCTTTACAGTGATGAGTTTCTGCTTCAAATCCAAGCCACTCATCGGCTGCCAACTGCGGTGTTTTTACAAACTCTAAATACCACGACATACTGCTGGCGGGCGCTGGTTGGTTAAACATTTGTAATAAAGTAGGCGGCCATGCATCCGTTAAGGCAATAATATGTGCTTCACTAAGTTCTGCTGGCGATTGTTTTAACTTCATCCATCCGCCTAAATGCGACGTTTGGGCTGCTGAAAACGGCATTCCACCTTGCTGAGGGCAAAGCGCGACGTGTTGGAAAAATTCCGGCATGGCACCTGATTTAAATGGCAGTGTGTAACGTTCGTTAACCGGTTTTAGGCTCATTGTTTTTGTCACTGGTACTTCAATGGCTGAATCTCGCGATTTTGCAAAACACGCTTGTACGACCACGCTTACTTGGCCGTCCTGCAACGCTTTTGCCAGTACTTGTGTGCTACTTTTTCCTTCCCGTAAAATTTCAACTGAGAGGGAAAAATCAGTATCTGCTAACAAAGGACCTACAAAATTTGTACTAATAGACAACAAACGACGACTTGGTTCTATTTGTTGACGCATTGCCTGATACAGTAGTGAGGCTGATAAACCGCCAAAAGCAGTTCGACCTTGACACCAGTTTGCAGGAAATTGCATCGTTGCGTGAGCTTGTTCAGAATGGGGCAGCTGGCCTATGAGTGCCGCTTGCTTTAATAGTTGATCAAAATGCATGGTGATCCTTTGAGACATTTTTTAATTATTAGTGATTTTATAACACATAAAAACTCATCAGACCAGATTGTGAAATGGCCCCTAATGATGCAAAAAAAGACAATCCACACATTAATTAGGGTTATTTGCAAAATAAATTACAAAAAAGCACTTTTTTTTCATTTTTACAGTTGAATTAAGTTTGTGGCATCCCTATCTACTAGTCATCGAACGTATTAATGAATTTTGAAGTTGGAGATATTTCATGGGTAAAATTATCGGAATCGACTTAGGTACTACTAACTCTTGTGTTGCAGTACTTGATGGTGGCAAAGCACGTGTTATTGAAAACGCGGAAGGCGATCGCACCACTCCGTCTATTATAGCTTACACGCAAGACGGAGAAACTTTAGTAGGTCAATCTGCTAAACGTCAAGCGGTTACTAATCCGACAAACACATTATTTGCAATTAAGCGTTTAATTGGTCGTCGCTTTGAAGACGAAGAAGTACAACGTGATATCGGCATCATGCCTTTTAAAATTATCAAAGCAGATAATGGTGATGCATGGGTTGAAGCGGGCGGCGAAAAACGCGCTGCACCACAAATCTCAGCTGAAGTTTTGAAAAAAATGAAAAAAACAGCTGAAGACTTTTTAGGTGAAGCAGTAACTGAAGCGGTTATTACAGTACCTGCTTACTTTAACGATTCACAACGTCAAGCTACTAAAGATGCTGGGCGTATTGCAGGTCTTGAAGTTAAACGTATCATCAATGAGCCAACTGCTGCTGCCCTTGCTTATGGCATGGACAAAAACAAAGGCGAAAACGTTGTTGCAGTATATGACTTAGGTGGTGGTACTTTCGATTTATCAATCATTGAAATTGATGAAGTTGAAGGTGAGCACACATTTGAAGTACTTGCTACAAATGGTGACACTCACTTAGGTGGTGAAGATTTCGATAACCGCGTAATCAACTATTTAGTTGCTGAATTCAAAAAAGATCAAGGTTTAGACTTAAAAACTGATCCACTTGCAATGCAACGTGTTAAAGAAGCAGCTGAAAAAGCAAAAATTGAATTATCATCTGCACAATCTACAGAAGTAAATCTTCCGTACGTAACTGCTGATGCAACTGGTCCTAAGCACATGAACGTGAAACTAACACGCGCTAAGCTTGAGTCACTAGTTGAAGATTTAGTAATGAAGTCACTAGAGCCATTAAAACGTGCCCTTGCTGATGCTGATTTATCAGTAAGCGACATTGACGATATCATCCTTGTTGGTGGTCAAACACGTATGCCTTTAGTACAAAAAACAGTTGCTGATTTCTTCGGTAAAGAGCCACGTAAAGATGTTAACCCTGATGAAGCAGTAGCCGTAGGCGCAGCGATTCAAGGTGGTGTACTAGCTGGTGATGTGAAAGATGTACTATTACTAGATGTTTCGCCATTATCTCTAGGTATCGAGACTATGGGCTCTGTAATGACGGCGTTAATTGAGAAAAATACGACTATTCCAACGAAGAAATCGCAAACATTCTCAACTGCTGAAGATAACCAAGCTGCGGTAACTATTCACGTATTACAAGGTGAGCGTAAACGTGCTAGCGACAACAAGTCACTAGGTCAATTTAACCTAGAAGGTATTCGTCCAGCACAACGTGGTACACCACAAATCGAAGTTACTTTTGATGTGGACGCTGATGGTATCTTACATGTATCGGCAAAAGATAAAGATACAGGTAAAGAGCAAAAAATCACCATTCAAGCATCTTCAGGCTTAAGCGATGAAGAAGTTGAAAAAATGGTTCGTGATGCCGAAGCACACGCAGAAGACGATAAAAAGTTTGAAGAGCTAGTTGCAGCTCGTAACCAAGCTGATGCATTAGTGCATGGTACGCGTAAGCAAATCGAAGAAGCGGGTGATGCATTACCAAGCGAAGACAAAGAAGCGATTGAAGCGGCTGTTGTTGAGCTAGAAGCTGCGATTAAGAGTGACAAAAAAGACGAGATTGAAGCAAAAACTCAAGCGCTTGCTGAAAAGTCACAAAAGTTAATGGAAATCGCACAAGCTAAAGCACAACAAGGTGGTGACGCCGGTGCCGAGCAGCAACAATCTGCGAAGAAAGATGACGACGTAGTGGATGCTGAGTTCGAAGAAGTTAAAGACGACAAGTAATTGTTGTTAGCGCTTCGCCTAACTGAAAACACGATGACTGATATCGCAATTTAAGTTAGGATGAACAACTAAGGCGCGCGGGCTAAAGCTTGACGCGCCTTTTGCATGTAAATTAGATGATAAATCGATACGATTTATCGATTTATCCGCAGCAATGCTGCAGTAAGAAAAGAGTAGTGTGATAGATATGTCAAAACGCGATTATTATGAAGTCCTTGGAGTGGCAAAAGACGCCAGCGAAAGAGACGTAAAAAAAGCGTATAAACGCTTAGCGATGAAATATCATCCAGATCGTACCGCAGGCGATAAAGAACTTGAAACTAAATTCAAGGAAGTAAAAGAAGCTTACGAGATCCTCACTGACAGTCAAAAACGTCAAATGTATGATCAATACGGCCATGCTGCGTTTGAACAAGGCGGTGGCGGTGGTGGTCATGGCGGCTTTGGTGGCGGTCATGGTGACTTTGGTGATGTATTTGGTGACGTGTTCGGTGATATTTTTGGAGGCGGTGGTGGCCGTCGTCAATCGCGTCAGCAACGAGGTTCAGACCTACGTTACAACATGGACTTAAGCTTAGAAGAAGCGGTTCGTGGTAAAGAAGTAGAAATTAAAGTACCTACGTGGGTAAGCTGTGAGCCATGTGACGGCAGCGGTGCAAAAGCGGGTTCTAAACCGAAAACATGTACGACTTGTCATGGTGCAGGCCAAGTGCAAATGCGCCAAGGTTTTTTTGCTGTGCAACAAACCTGTCCAACCTGTCAGGGCACTGGTCAGATAATTTCTGATCCATGTAATAGCTGTCATGGTCAAGGCCGTGTGGAAAAAACCAAAACATTATCGGTTAAAATCCCAGCCGGGGTTGATACTGGCGACCGCATTCGTTTATCTGGCGAAGGTGAAGCAGGGGTACATGGTGCACCCGCTGGTGACTTGTATGTGCAAGTATCGGTACGTGAACACCGTATCTTTGAGCGTGATGGTAATAACCTATATTGTGAAGTGCCGATTGGGTTTACAACGGCTGCTCTTGGTGGCGAAATTGAAGTACCGACTTTAGATGGTCGTGCTAAATTGAAGATCCCAGCTGAGAGTCAAACGGGCAAAATGTTCCGTATGCGCGGTAAAGGTGTTAAGTCTGTCCGTAGTGGCGCAGTTGGTGACTTGATCTGTAAAGTGGTAATAGAAACACCCGTTAAGTTAAATGAACGCCAACGCGAGTTATTGCAAGAGCTTGAGCAAAGCATGGGTAAGGATGGTTCTAAAAACCGTCCAAAAGAAAAAGGCTTTTTTGATGGTGTAAAAAAGTTCTTTGATGATTTAACTAAGTAATCACTCATTACTTATAAAATGGCGCTAATTAGCGCCATTTTTTATTGGCTAACAAAAGCTTATTAATCTGAACTCTGGTTAAGAGATTGACCCTCAAGAGTTCAGGTTTTTATTTGGCTACAGCTTTGCTGAAAACCACGCAGTAATACCAATCGACTTAAATATTTAACCATTCTAGCGAGCTAAATAAAGCGCTAACTGCGTTATAATTTTTTCAAGTAGAACAACTACATGTCAAAATTTACGCCTTGTTATCACTGTATTTATCTG
>NZ_JACJEV010000046.1:0-28999 GCF_014164235.1 Pseudoalteromonas sp. SG44-17
GTCAACACTTAGTTTTAAACTTTCTTGCGAATATTTAAAACCGAAGTTTTATTTAACTCTCTGAGTTGTTCGTGCCTCGCTATGCGTTGGCGTTTCCCGTCTCAGTGGGGTCGCATTATAGGGAGTTCCAAAAACAGATCAACACTTTTTTTCAATCTTTTGACTGTTCGCTCAAAAAGCATGCAAAACGCTTTAAAAGAACACTCAATCGATGCTTTTTCGAGTCTTTTTTGATGTAAATTAAATTATTTCACATAAATATCATTGCTATGTTCATTTATCGCGTTAAGATAGCAAGTTCACAATGTTAAATTAATGTTTATTTCCTGTTTATTGGTAGATCAAAATGAAATTACCCGATCAAAAATCTCTTATCTCTTCAGTTATCCTTGCTGTTATTGGTTTCGTTATAGTTAATTTTGCGCTTTCGAGCCTACAATTAAGTCATGCACTGTTATTTGGTGCTGGTTTATTAATTGGTGGTGTAGTTATAGCTGCAATGTCATCTGGCGATGTAGAAGAAGCCGAAGTAAAAACAAAAACACTTTATGTGGGCAATCTTCCTTATCGTGCAAATGAAGGTGTAGTTCGCGCTTTATTTGAAGAACAAGGTAAAGTGTTTAATGTACGCCTATTAAAGGATAAAAATACTGGCAAACGTCGTGGCTTTGGCTTTGTTGAAATGGCAGAGCTAGATGCTGATAATGCTATTGCAAAATTAAACGATAGCGAGTTCCAACAACGTACATTGAAAGTTCGTGAAGCAAAACAAAAACAAGATGATGAATCTAACTCTTTTCGTTCTGAGTCGGATCAATCAGCGTAACTAGCTCCACCGGTTGCTTATCAACATAAATAGAAGCCGTTGCGTAATAACGTAGCGGCTTTTTCTTGCCTGTACAATTAGCATCAAGCTCATCACTGCAATCTATATTATGCTCTTTCAGTATTGCACACACCCGTTTGGCTATTGCTACGCCGGAATCAAGTAATAATACAGTGCTGTTAAAATACTCATTCAAACCTTTTGCTAAAATTGGGAAATGCGTACAACCTAACACGACTACATCCACTCTATTATCAATAGCGAGACTATCGAGCTCTGCAACTAGTTTGTCTTGGATAATCTTTTTACTTTGATATGTTTGTTCCGCCAACGTTACAAGTTCAACACTTGCATATAAATGTACTGTGACAGCTTGACCATGCTGGCTTATCAACTGTTGTGTATAACTACTTTGTACTGTTGCTGGTGTGGCCAATAAGGCAATATGCTGTGACTTAGATAATAAAGCGGCGGGTTTAATTGCAGGTACTACACCGACGATCGGTATCGTGGTTAATTCGCGAAGCGCGCTCAGTGCTGAAGTAGATGCGGTATTACAAGCAATAACTAACACATCAACGTGTAATTGTTGTGTTTCTATAAAAATTAATAATCCGGTGAGGCGCTGAATTATGGTTTGTTGACTCAGCTTTCCATAAGGTAGGTAGGCGTTATCCATAAAATAACTATAAAGGCCATCAGGTATGTATTGCTGGATATGCTTCAGCACTGTGGTACCACCAATGCCCGAATCAAAAACCATGATATGAGGTGACAAACAACTCGCTCCTTATAATAACTAAGCTGAGCAGTTTGCCACGCGGTGTACTGAAAATAAAGCTTATGCTTCACTCTCTAGTGCTGCTGAGCGCAATTTATTCATTTGCTCAAACATTGATTTTGTATAGTCGACTAATTTGCCTATTTCCTCTTGGTCTTGATTTAACCATTGTAAAATGCCTGACAGTTCATTTTGCAAACCAAGATCACCCGCTTTATTAAAGGCATTTTTTAGATCGTCATTAAATGGAGCTATTTTTTCAGCCACAGCTTTCTCTGGTGTTGGTTTATTCTCTTCATAGCCTTTTATCGCTGCAAACGTTTTAGTTTGCTTTAAGTCCATTGAAAACGCGACTAGCTGTTCGTTGCCTAAGTTGAGCTCTTGTGCTTGTTCAAAGGCTTGTTCCAAATCACCACCAAAAAATGTTTTACTAACATTTTGCAAGTCTTCCATCATTGCATTAATAGCCTTTTGTTCATCTTCGTTTAAGTCACCATTTACTGACATGCTAAATGATAACTCCCGCGATTGTGATGATGCACTGGCATAGCCTTCATTTTGACCATTACGCTGATAACTACTGGCTGATTGCTGTTTAAATGCATCAGCAAAACTAATACTCACCTCGTCACCTTCTGCAGTGGTGAAGTTATACTGAGCATTATTACTTAAACTTAAATACTGTGCTTGAGTAACACTGACAGAATCCGGTTTAGGGTTAAATAAATCCTCTTCAAACTCATCCAGGCCATTAAAAATACCTTCTTTGGATTTTTCTATGCCCTGCTCAATTTCGTCGTTTAGAATACCGGTATCTTTTAATTCACCATAAGCATCATCAATACCTGTTTGCACACCTTTGCGTGCATCACTAAGCATACCTTTGAGTTTTTCATTATCGGCTCCATTGACTTGCGCTTTCTTAACGGCACCAGTTACAAAGTCCAAAACGTTTTTGACGATTTCTTCAAAATCAAATAGTGGCTTGTCTTTTTTCTCTTCCGCGACAGGTAAGCCTAAAGCCTCAGCCATTTTGTCACCTAACACTTTTGCTGCTAATTCTTTACCACGTTGCTGGTAACTATCTTGAGGCGACTGTATTGTAGGTTGCTGTAATGCAGCTTTGTTACTGTATTTATTGACGTTGTTGTTTGGAACAAAGCCAAAGTTGCCAATTTTCATGATCCGACTCCTATTTTTGCTTACTTAAGTATCGGCCCAAAAATAAATAACTAAAGTAAAATGTACAAAAAAACAGCATTTGCTATTACTCAAAATTAGGGCCTGTTGACCTTTAAGGATTAAAATTTGTTCAACCTCGGGGCGATTTAATCGCGGCGCGAGATTTGTAACCTAGTGGGCTAAGTAAAAATTGAGCAACAAAGAGTTAATCGCCCCTAGGCAGAACCCTTCGGGCAGCGCGCGTTTGGCATTTATGCTACGTTATCGCCTATTTATGGGGAATAACCACACTACATAGGCTCTGCCTTGCCTAAAAACCAAACGCACAGCTGCAAAATTAACCTAGAAAGATAAACAGACCCTAGACAAATAATCCCTGCCCCCTACAATAGCGCCGATAAACAGCATAATGAAATAAGGTAGTAGGTAATGGCGGTTATAAAGATCGATACAACAGGATACGACGCACAGTTAAATGAAAAAGAGCAACGTATCATTGCGCAATTCCAACGCTTTGGTGTTGAACAATTAGAAGTCTTTGCCTCTGAGCCAATTCATTACCGTCAACGCGCTGAATTTAGAGTATGGCACGATGGCGATGAGTTATTCCACATTATGTTTGATCAAGCCACCAAAGACAAAATCAGAGTCGATGTGTTTGACCCTGCAGCGCCGCTAATTGGGGAAGTAATGCAGGCAATGATCGATAATCTTAAAGGCTGTGAAGTCTTGCGTCGTAAATTATTCCAAATAGATTATCTTTCTAGTTTAAGCGGTGAGATTTTAGTGAGTCTGCTTTATCACAAACCACTCGACGAAGAATGGCTAGCAGCTATCAAGTCACTAAAAGAATCATTGAGTGAGCGCTTTAAAATTGATTTTATTGGGCGTGCTCGCAAACAAAAAGAAGTACTCGGTGATGATTTTGTTACTGAGCGTTTAACAGTTAATGGCCAGCAACTTATTTACCAACAAGTTGAAAACAGCTTTACGCAGCCAAATGCTAAAGTAAACATTAAGATGCTGGAGTGGGCACAAGACTTATGTAAACCACTAAAAAATGATTTACTAGAGCTCTATTGTGGTAACGGTAACTTTTCAATTGCCTTAGCTAGTTCGTTTAATCGTGTATTAGCAACCGAAATTTCTAAATCGTCAGTACACTCAGCGCAGTATAATATTGCTAAAAATAACGTAACTAACTTAGATATCATTCGTATGTCGAGCGAAGAGTTTACTCAAGCTATGAAAGGCGAACGAACCTTCTCACGTTTAGAAGGGATTGACTTAAGCAGCTATGATTGTCAGACCATTTTAGTTGATCCGCCGCGCGCAGGCATGGATACACTAACATGTGATTTGGTGGCTAACTACGAGAGTATTATTTATATCTCATGTAACCCTGATACGCTAGAGCGTGATTTAGAGCACCTAACTCGCACTCATGAAGTTAAACGGTTTGCGATTTTTGACCAATTTCCATATACCCACCACATTGAATCAGGGGTATTTTTACAACGTAAATTGTAAAGTATCTATGCCAGTGCTTTTACTAGCGCTGGCATTTGCTGCTCACTAAAGACTTTAATACCATTCTTTTCTAATAGCGAAGCCGTTAATCCCATTCCAACCACCTTAATACCACTGTGCGAGCCATCGTAAATTGTATTACGACCACAAGAAGGACTTGATTCCTTTAATAGCGCAAAACAAATATTGTACTGTTGGCAAAGGCGTAATGCTTGTTTTGCACCTAGCTGAAATTCCGGTGTCACATCATCACCAGTATTGGTAATCACTTTACCGTTGACGATTTCAGCAGGATCTCTAGGAGTGGATAAACCACCAGCAATCTCAGGACAAAAAGCGACTATACGTTCCTGCTGCTGCCATGCGATAAGCTGAGGATGGAGTAACTGTTGTCCGCTACCATCGTAGCGCACGGGAGCACCAAGTAAGCAACTTGAAACCAGTATTTTATGCATTTCTTACCACCTGCAACAAAAAAGCTCCGCGTACGGAGCTTTTTTACAATAAACACTAAACCGCTCTATTTAGCAGCTAAGTAATTAATCAATTTGCTAATATCTTCAGGCTCAGTAATACCTGATTCACGACCTAGGTTAAGCTTATATTTACCATTTACGATAAATGTTGGTACACCACGCAGTGCCCCCTTATCTTTATAGTAATCTTGGTCACGCTTCATTTTTGAACTCATAGTGCGTACTGAAAAACTTTTATACAGTTTATCAAACTTATCACCGTCAACACCTTGCGCGACAAATACATCTTTAACATCAGCTAATTCATTAAACTTAGCACGTTTAACGTGAACATGATTAAACATAGCAGCAATAATGGCATCTTTTTGTGGTAGTACTTCAGCTGTTGCAAGTGCCTGTGAAATCATTTGTTGATTTTCAGGATCACGCACACCAACAAAATCGACGTGGCTCTTTTTAAACTCAATACTTGTATCAAGTTTAGGTTTAACCTCAACTAATAGAGCTTCGTAGTTATTACACGCTGGACAATAAAATGAGAAAAACTCTTTTACCTCTGGCTTTTTACTAGCGCGCTCAGATACTACATCATAATGCACACCTTCTTCATAAGTTGTTGGTGCTGCATTCGCGGCTAATGGTAATAAAAGTGCCAGCAATCCTGCTTTAACTAATTTGATCATCGGTAAAAACTCCAAAAATTATTGTTTTAATAGCTTATTGTTGTAATAAAAAGGCAACTAACTCATCAAGCTGCTCTTGGCTCTTGATGGTATTGATATTGATTTTATATTTATCATTAACGATAAACGTTGGTACACCGGTTAAGGCTCCCATTTGTGAAAACTTATTTTGCTTGTCTTGCATGGCTTTTTCCGCCGCAATCACAGGCATGCTGGCAATATCTTTATCAAAGGTATCGCTATCAATACCATTTACTGCAAGTAATGCTTTGACGTCTTTAATGTTATTGAGTGGAGCACGTTTTATATGAATGCTGTCAAACATTTGATCTGCAACTTGCTCACCTTTGTTATGCTGTTTAGCGATGATATATGCATAGCTCAAATTACTTTGCACTTCTGGCGCTAAACCACCTAAAAAGTTGACATGGTTTTTTACAAACTCAGTACCTGCAGGCAAGCTTTTTTCCATTGCTTTAGCTACAGCTTCAAACTTAAAACAGTGCGGGCAATAAAATGAAAAGAACTCTGTTACTTGTGAGGTTTTACTTTTTTCAATTTTTAGTACGTCATAGTGCTCACCAGCTTTAAAATCTGCAGCCATCGCAGCAAAAGGTAAACATAACAGTAGTAAACTCAATTTTAGTTTTTTAAGCATTGGACTCTCGTTTCAGATATTTTTAATAATTAGTTAGGCAGCAACTTCAGCGGCGGCTCTTGAAGTGCAGAATACTGCTCTTTCAGCGCTAAAATTTGTTGCTCCCAGTATTTGTCATCAGCAAACCATGAAAAGTTCCGCGGAAATGCCGGATCTTCCCAACGTTTAGCTAGCCACCCCATATAATGAATCATACGCATTGCCCGTAATGGTTCAATTAATTTGAGTTGAGTGTGATCAAAATCACAAAATTCTTCATAGGCAGTCACTAAGGTATCTAACTGTAACAGTTGATTGTTTCGATCGCCACTAAGCATCATCCATAAATCTTGAATCGCAGGCCCTTGACGACTATCGTCCAAATCAACAAACATCAACGCATCACCGGCCCACAGAATATTACCGGCATGGCAATCACCATGTAAACGTATAGTATCCACCTGCTGGTAAAGCGATTTCGTTTTAGCGATCACCATATCCAAAATAGTATAAAACGCGGTAGTTAAACTGCTAGGCACCAGATTACTGTTTTGTAACTGAATTTTAGCTGTATCTAGATACTCGTCACACCCTATGACCGGACGTTCGCTAAAAACATTGGCTTTAGCTGCTTGATGCATTCGACCAATCAAGCGTCCTAACACATCTAACTGATCAAGATTATCAACTTCAAAGATGCGCCCCCCGACACTTGGGAACAAAGTAAATAGATAACCATTATGCTCAAATAAGCTTTCGCCATTACGCTGTATCGGCGCAACTACAGGCACTTCAGCATCAGCCAATTCAAATGCAAAGCTATGCTCTTCGAGTATTTGTGCCTTACTCCAGCGCTCGGGGCGATAAAATTTCACCACATAACGTAGGCCATCTTCAGCTTTGAATTGATAGACACGGTTTTCGTAACTATTCAGTGCTAATAAGCCAGACTCTGCGTAAATACCAATACTTTCGACCGCATCTAAAATCGAATCCGGGGTGAGGTCAACAAAACTAAATTTACTCATAATTCTCATCAATTATAAAAAAAGCGGGAAAATCCCGCTTTTTATTTGTTATCAGTGTACTTAACTATCGCGCTTTAAAGAAGTTACTCGGCTGCGAAATTTGTGAACTTGGATTGTCCACTGGCGATAATACAAAATTAAACTCGGTCATAGGCGCTTTCAAATCATACGGATCCATCACCAATGATAATGGCACGTTATGCGATTCGCCCGCTTGCACGGTAAAAGTTTGCTTACCTATGTACTTAAAGTTCTCCAGTCCTACCACCTTAATATTAAAGGTTTGCTCGTATTGTGCTTTGTTGATCACTTTAAGTGTGTAGGTATTTTCGACAAGCCCATTAAAATCGACTCGATAGAGTTGATTTCGATCGCGAATAATATCTAAGTCCATTGGCTTACGCATCACAATATTCGTTACCAGCGCTGCGCTGAGCACCACTAATATAACAATATAACCAATAATCTTAGCGCGCAGAGGATTGGTTTTATTCTCTGGCGTTTCTAGGTTACGCTCAGTGGTATATGAGATAAGCCCGCGCGGATAATTCATCTTATCCATTACTCCGTCGCAGGCATCGATACAGGCGCCACAGTTAATGCATTCAGCTTGCAGACCATTGCGAATATCGATCCCTGTTGGGCATACTTGTACGCACAAATTACAGTCAATACAGTCACCTAAGCTAAGCTCTTCTCGATCTTGTTTACGACTACGTGGCCCACGATTTTCACCACGTTTTTCATCGTAGCTTACTGTGAAGGTATCTTTATCAAACATTGCAGATTGAAAGCGCGAATACGGGCAGATATGCAAGCACATAATTTCGCGCATCCATCCAGCATTACCATAAGTACATACAGTAAATACGATAATGCTAACCAGCGCATAGCCACCTACATCAAAAGTAACAAAATCCGGTAACAGCTGACGAATAGGTGTGAAATAACCAACAAAGGTAAGTGCGGTGTATAAAGAAAAAGCTATCCAACCTGTATGCTTGGCTGTCTTACGCCAAAATTTATCAAAGTCCATTGGTCGCTGATCAAGCTTCTTGCGTTGATTCGCTGTCCCTTCGAACTTTTCTTCAAACCAAATAAAAATAAACGTCCAGACTGTTTGCGGGCACGTATAGCCACACCATACCCGACCGTAAAAGGTGGTCACTAAGAATAACGCGAATGCAGCAAGCATCAGAATAAAAGCAAGAATAGTAAAATCTTGTGGCCATAGAGTTAGCCCAAAAATGTTATATTTTTGACCAATGAGGTCAAATAACACAGCTTGTTGGTCATTAAAGTTTATCCATGGCAGCGCCATGAACGCCAACATACCAAGAAAACCAATGCGCTGTCTTAATAGTTGATGTAACCCTTTAACCGCACGTACATAAATGCGATTGCGGGGATTAAATCTATCCTGTTGAGCATAGAGATCGGGCTTTTCGATCTTGACCTCACTAGGAATATTTTTTACTTTTATTTGCTTGTCCATCGAAGTTCCTCAACGCCGCTTGGAGAATGAAAGTCAAACAATCATATAACGCTATTTAGATAGCTAACAACTAAGCTTACATTTAAAAATAGTGCAAACTGAACTACTGTGCTGTAAAAGTTCAGAGATTTCTGAAAAATCTAATTGTTCTCTGTCATTATACCAACTCTCCTCAAAAAAGCTGATATTCATTGATAATAATTTATTCACCTAACTTGCTTGCTTTACAAAGGGGCATTTTATTACACTGGTGCCTAATTCGTACCCGTTCAGATCAAAGTTTACTCACATATGAAAAAATTCCTTGTACTAGTTGTAGTGATACTTGCGTTATTCACAATTGATCATCCAATGATAAAAGAACCTCGAGAAAAGTTATTAGGAGAAGGTGTAGGGCTATTAAGTAGTGCTAGCAACATTAACCGTGGACCCGCTGCGAGCATGGCAAAAAACCGCATCAAGTCAGAACTAACACTTTCAGAAAGCGAGTTAGAGTATTTAGAAGAAACCATGCAAACTGATGAACAGCTGCAGCTATTCCATACTCGTTACTGCCGCAGTAAAGATCTCAACTTATATTTTTATGAAGATCGTTTAAATACAGTGTGTGACATCGTCTCAACATCATTGGCTGAGCGCAGAGGTAAATAGTGGATTTTTCAGCTTTAACAAAAAAAAGCAGCGCATCGTTTAACCAACATAAAAACCTACTGAAGAAGCTGGCGAAAGGGCAAACGGTTAAATGTGAAGTATGCCAAGGCATATTAACGTTAGATTTAAAGACTCAGCAACCCGGCCAAGGGGTTGCTAAATGCCCTAAGGGCTGTACTGAAATTGTGTTGGATTTAGCATAATGCTAACTCCAACCATCTTCTTCATCTGCGTACAAACCACTTTGCACCGCGATAATTTCTATTAACTCAGCAAATCCTAATGCAAAATCTCCCATTAGTTCATACTGTTGCTGGCATAGTTGTATTTCACTAAGCTGATTTTGCTGGGCAATTGTTGTGATAAGCTGGGGCTCTAAAGCAAAAAAGCCTAAACTGGCGTAAGCGGTTTGCAATGCATCAGTTAAGTCTGTTGTCAGTGCATCAGCTTGCATTAGCTTATCAATATACACCTGTGCTCCCTGAACAAAACCCTGACACCATTGCTGGCATTCATGCAAATCTAGGTAGCTGTCGTCTTGATCACTCACCTGTAAACTTACAGGGAGCTTAAAACCTGTTTCATAAACTTGCTCACTGATCTGATGATACAAAGCCATAAATGCAAATAATGTTTGTTCTTCTAGCTGGCCGTGTGCATCTGGCACTATCTGCTCAAGCCACTCGTGTACGTCTAATGGCTCAGGAGAGCAAATAACCGCAAATAAGTAACCTTGGCTCTGCACAAATGTCATGGCGCCATTGCGGCTCGCTAAATACGTACTTAACTGCTGGCCATGTTGCTGTGTAAATTCAGGAATTTGCATAAAACAATTCAGCCTTGTTTAAAAATTTAATGGATAACGGCCATCACTATCTGCACGGCCTAAAAATTTGGCGGCATCGTGTACTTCTTTTGGTAGTGATGCTTCTGGCTTGATATATCCAGCCACTTTAAAGTCCATGTTTGCTTTTAAGGTTGCATCAGCCGCTAAGCCTAAGCGGTTTTCAGGATCAACTAACACGGCTATATCGCCCGACTTACAGCTTAACTTGCCACTTAATGGACCAACGCTAAACCAGCCAGACAATCCTTGCACATCGATGTTTGGACTGGCGATTTCACCTTTTAATGCATCACAATAAGGCGCTCCTGAGAGATATTCATCTAACTCAACAATTACTCTGCCTTTAGCATTAATAGGTAATGGCAACTGCAAACGCTGCATCGCACGTTCAACACTCAAACGCAATGTAGCATCATTTAATGCAACTACTTGATCAAGTAAACCATAACTAAAGTCACCGCGTCCTGACAGTTCACTGGTCTGTCGCGGATCACCAAACTTTACACTGCCTGTAAGCTGTCCGGTGAATAATGCCCAACCAGAAATATCCCAGTTTAAATTATTAATCTGTTCATCTTGATAGCGCAGCTGCATGATTCTACCCTGCCAAATGCTACCCGATGCTTTACCTATTTGCAGATCTTTAGGTAGATAAGGATTTGCTAAATTAAGCGCAACTGCAGCTGGCGTTTTTAATAGTGCAAAAAAGATAAAACCGAAGAAAAATATTACTATAAGAATCGCTATTTTTTTCATTCTTTACTTCTCTAATACCAGTCGGCTAACGCGCACGTAGCCTGGTTTATCATCGCGACTGAGATCTAAATTTTCAATCAATACGCCTTTAGTGTTTACCAGTTCATCAAGCCATTCTATGAGCTTATTAAACTGTACCGAGTCGATGGTTAATCTTAATGAATTATCGCTAGGCTGCATTTTGCTTATGGTTATATCGTAGCGAGCGCGGCTAGCATTAACTATTTGACTCAAGTTTTGGTCACTTGTAACAGCACGCGCACTACCCGCTTTGAGTTTAACAATACTGTTATCAACCCACGCTAATAATTCTTGCTGTTTAACTTGGTTTTTTTCAGCTTCAGTTATCGCGTTGTTTAGTGGTCTAAAAATACCCATAACTAATATAAAAATAACAAAAATAACCCCAGCGACCATCACTAACTGTTGCTCTTGCTCTTTTAAGCCACGCCAATGTTTTAAAAGTTGTTGTTTCATGCAGCACCTCGTAGTTTTATTTCACCGACTACAAAGTCGCCATCATTATTTAATGAGCCTTGGTCTACAGTTAATCCGCGTTGTTCAAGAATTGCTTTAACTTTGCCAAAGGTTTGAAAATCTTTTCCGCGAGCACGAACTCTAAGTTCATTGCGACGTTGATCATAACGCAATGTCTCAGGAGTAAACTCTTGCACTTGGCTAAATACCCCCACCAGCTCATTCGTTAAATCTAGGAATCCGGCACTGCTGCCACCCTCTAATTTAGCCAATTCACCCTGAATTTGGTTTTTAATCAAATGCGGACGAACTGTTTTCCCTGGAAAGGCCGTTTGATAGCGCTCAACCACTTGTGTTTTAGCGACTTCAAGCTCACTATTTAACTGATACAATTCAAGACTTTTTACTGCCACAGAGCCAACTAACGCGACACTCGCTGCAATGGCGGCACCTTGCCAATACGCCCACCATAATGCGCTTTTCTTTTTCAGTTGATATTGGCCTTGGCGAAGATTGAATTTTATCTCAGGTAATTGTTTAGCAAATAACGCCAGCGGCAAATCATAAGCATCGGTATGCGCCGTAAGATTAACCGTTTCTGGAAATTGCGAGGCAGGGCTGTAATGTGCAACATCAGGGTGACCTAAAGCAGTTAAATACTCAGCCAACCAGCTTTGCTCTACAGCACTTATCCGCCATGAGCCTTGCTTACATAGCCATTGGTTATTAAGCTCAATAACGCTTAATCCCTCATGTTCCGCAGTAGGAAGCAATAATGCATCGGGTAACAGTTTTAACACTGCAATTTCATGTTCAGCAAATACAGCTAACCAAGTTTCAAACCATTCTCGGTCAGTCATGGCAACTTTAATGGCGTGCTTGTCACCGACCATAGTAGGCTCACCAATCGCGATAAATAAGTCATCTACGTCACATGCAATCTCTTCTTCGAGCATATATGGAAGCGCTTGCTCAAGCTTACGATTCCATTTGGTCGGCAGGATTACGGTTTTTAGTTGCACCTGATCACATGGCAGTAATACCACAACTTCACGATTCTGTGCTTTTTCAACTAACTCACTCAGTTGCTCAGCGTTCGGCAATCCGCCACTGGCAATTATTTCTTGTTCTAATGGTGAGTAAATCAGCCAATTAATACTTTCTTGTTGAGTTTGACCCGTGCGGATCAACAGTATTTCTGTCACTGTACGCCTCCAAATTTTCGCGCCAGTATAGTTACTTCGCCATCTTTGGCATGCAGTAATGTGGTCATCGAAAAACGCAGATCGACAAATTTAGCCTGCGCTTGTAGTTTAAAATATTCGCTATTTATGGTGAACAGTTTTTCAACAGACTTAACATTTTGAGCCCCTTGTTGATTCACTTGTTCAAAAAATTCTTCAATATTATTAAAGCCTTCTTCTGGCCGGACTGATAGCACACTTTGCGCACCTGACTCACTCAAACCATCAATCAATGCACTCAATAATAATGCCTGTTCAGGAGCGATTGTATTGACATTAATTGCTAACAATTCGCTACCTGGGATCACGCATACGTATGGCAAGATTTTTTCCATCACTAATGGATTAAACCCTTTAACCAAACGCAGCTCTGAGCTTGATGCAAAAAAACTATTCGCTGTCATATATGGTGATTTACGCGATAAATACTCATCTTCTTCAGCACCAGAACGATAAGTAATACTATCTTCATCGAGCCAGTCGTAAACACTGTCAGCCATGGCTTCTTCCGACTCTTCTGCTGGCAAGTCCTCAATATTTTCTAATAGCGCTAATAACGCGGTGTGCGCAGGATTGGTTTTATCAGTACTACCCGCTTGTGGCGCTTTAACACGTAATGCATTGAGATTTAAACAAGCCTGTAAGTCCGTGATCTTGCCTTGCAAGGTACCATTATCGACCGGATAAGGAATATCGCCTTGTTGCGCCCAAATTTGTTTTAAAGTGGTTTTTTCAGGGTCATCTTTTTTGCTTTGTAATAACGCTTTAATAGCCAGCTCTTCTGCTGCATAGGCATACCACTTGGCTTGCTGATGGCCTTGTATGTTGGTACTTTTTTGAACTTGAACAAGCAAGTTAGCACTCATCTCTACGGCTAAAATTGATGCCAAGGCAACAATAAATAAGACAATTATAAGCGCGGCGCCATGTTGGGATTTATGGTTCATTTAAACCTCCCATCTTTCCATTACCCGGTACTAAAAAAACGCGTCTTATTGGTTCTTCATCAATTTGTTGCAATGTGACCGCCACAGCTTTTGGCAATGACTTGCCCTGCCACTGCTCTTGCCATTCATTTTTTTCATCTAAAAATTCAAATTTAAGATCTTCGATATCTTTAAGAATAACTTGCACTCGCGGCTCAAGATTATCGAGTTGATCAACATAGACCCTATATATACGCTCAAGGTTGTCATCAATAACACGATAACCCACCGCTTGTAGCTCTGAGCGCGGTAATAAATTAATTGGGTTAACCCAGCCATCTCGCACAAAGGCAATACCATCATACTGGCTATTAATGGTGTAACGCCCAGCAAGTAGATATTGTTCTTGCACATCACCGGCTTCATTGCGCACGGCACGTTTAGTCATTTGGCTGAAATCTTGATCCATTAACCTAAAGGTCGTTTGCAAACCATTCAATTCTGCAATTTTTTCGTCTGATGCATCTTTCGCTTTCGTGGTCGAATCAAGAATTTGGTGAGTAGCTAACACGACGAATGCTAAAATCCCCAGCGCTACCATCACTTCTAATAGTGTAAAACCGCGCTGCTTCACTTATTTGCTACCTTTATTTAAATAGCTGATGAGCTCATAAACCGAGTGCTCTAACTTTTCATCGCTAAATACATTAATAGTCACTTTTACAAAACTTTTATCTGCTGTCGCTTCGGTATCTTGACGCCAATACCATTCTATACCAGCCATTGTTTCAGTGCCTTTTGCGCCATTTTTGCCTTGCCACTTATCGCCTAAGGTACGCTGTTCAATCATTACATTCTCAGCCACCCAAGAGGCATAGGTTTGCTCTTCAAGGCTTGATAAATGATTAATATGCTCGGCTGTAGCTTGCATGGCGGCAATCCCAGCCATGGCGCAAATACTCAGCGCCACCATAACCTCAAGTAAAGTAAAACCTTTAGACCTGCGATACATTATTCTGGCTCTCTGCGTAAGTTAACCGGTGCGGAAAATTCCCCTTCGATGAAATACACAGGTTCTTTTTCATCTTTTAATTCATAGATAAGTTGAAATGCGCTCACCTCACCAGAAGATAAAATTAGCACTTGCGGGATTTTCATTTTTTGCAATTCGAGTAAGCTATCATCATCACCGCCACTCATTAACTCGCGCCAATTGGATTGCTCGAGTAGATTATCTTGAGCCCATGCGAGATCTTCTAGATTAAGTGTCAACTTAAGACGTTCATCAACAGTCATCGGCGCAAACAGCTTTTCTCGGTCGAAGGTGATCCATTTTTCACCATCAAACACTAAAAACTCTAAGGTATCTTTATCAAGCTGAAAACCTAATTCAACCTGATTTAAGATTGCAAATTCAGAAGCCATATTAATGGTGGTATGCAGTCTCAGTGCTTGTTTATCCAATTCATCTTCAACACCGCCATCAAGACTATATACCACCATTTTAGTGGCGAAGGCGATCACCACCAGCACAACCAAAATTTCAATTAAACTAAAGCCACGCATCGGTGACTTTAGCTTTGCAAGGCGCAACTTAGCCCGACTTAACATGATGCTAAGCTCGGTGCTGGGTGTAAAAACGCCTTTATACTAAGATGCATTATTATTTTTCTTCATCCCAGTTACCAATGTCGTCATCAGTACCCACTTCGCCATCGGGTCCCATTGAAAACAAATCAAATTTACCAACTTCACCCGGGCTGATTAACTGGTACGGATTTCCCCATGGATCTTCTGGTAATTTAGAAATAAAGCCACCTTCAGGAAAACGCTTTGGTACTGGCTCTACGCTAGTTTTAGTCACTAACCCTTCAAGGCCTTGCTCAGTGGTTAAGTACGCTTTGTTCTTTAATTTATAAAGACTCATAGCATCTTCAAGCTGCTGAATATCAAGATGCGCTTTATCAAGTGCCGCTTCTTCTTGCTGGCCCATAATATTGGGTGCCACGATTGACATGATCATGCCAATGATAACCAGTACCACCATAACTTCGAGTAATGAGAAACCTGCTTGTTTATTCACGTACATACCTCTGTTGTTCTTAATAATTAACTATCGTAACACGGTAAAAATGCATTACGAAATCCCTAAAATAGTTAAAGTCCAATCGCTTTATTCATTGCCATAATAGGTTGTAATATGGCCATTACGATAAACAATACAATAACCGCCATGGACGCTATCATCGCAGGCTCTAAGAGTTTTAGCGAGACATTTACCATGGTTTCAAATTCACGGTCTTGATTGTTTGCAGCACGCTCTAGCATTTGCTCGAGCTCACCTGATTTCTCCCCACTGGCGATCATATGCAGCATCATCGGTGGGAATAATTTTGTTTGTTGTAAGGACGCTCTTAAACTTGCCCCTTCACTAACGCGGGTTGCGGCATCCGCCACTGCTTTTTTAATTTTCTCGTTGATCAATACGCCACCAGAAATACGCATTCCCTCGAGTAACGGCACTGAACTTGATGACAAGATACTCAGTGTACGAGCAAATCTGGCGGTATTAATACTACGAGCAACTTTGCCAATGCCCGGCATCATCAAAATTTTCGAATCATACCAAAAGCGGATCTTAGGCTGTTTTAGCGCATGTTTAACACCAATCACTGTCGCGGTAAATAACACCAAAGTAATGAACCAATAATTTTGCACATAGTTACTAGCAGCCATTACCCATTCAGTCGTCCAAGGTAAAACCTGCTTTGACTTTTCAAATGTCTTCAATATTTTAGGCACTACAGTACCTAGTAATATTGAAACGATACCAATGGCAAATATTACTAATATCACCGGATACACCATCGCTTGTGTGATTTGACTACGCATGTGTTGACGTTGTTCCGTGTAATCGGCTAAACGGTTCAATACAGCATCTAAGTGACCTGATTTTTCACCCGCAGCTACCATAGCGCGGTATAAATTATCAAATACATGTGGAAACTCAGACATGCCATCAGCCAAGGTATAACCTTCAACAACTTTTGAACGCACCGACATTAACATACGCTTCATACGCGGCTTTTCACACTGCTCAGCCACCGCCATTACCGCCCCTTCAACCGGTAACGCCGATTGAATGAGTGTAGCGAGTTGGCGAGTGATCAAAGCGAGATCTGAGGTAGATATTTTCGCTTTAAAAAAGCTGCCAAATGGCGAGCTTTTTTCACCTTTAACTTGTTTATCCCCCTCTGCGGCGGGCACAACTTCGAGCGGCGTAAGACCTTGTTCACGTAATGATTGGCGAATTTGTTTCGCGGTATCCGCTTCTTGAATACCTTTTTTCTCTTTGCCGCGAGCATCGAGCGCGCGATATTCAAATGCTGCCATTGTTAACCTTCCTCACGCGTTACACGTAATACTTCTTCAAGGGTGGTTTTACCGGCTAATACGCGACTACAGCCATCTTGGCGAATACTTGGGGTATGTTTGCGAATGTACTTTTCAACACTTTGCTCACCTTTACCACTGTGAACAAGTTCGCGAACAGTTTCATCAACTACCAGTAATTCATGAATACCGGTACGACCACGGTAACCATTAAAGTTACACTCTTCACAGCCAACGGCTCGGTAAATAGTCGGCGGATTTACAAATGGTACGCCGAGCAATTCACACTCGCGCTCATCTGCAACATGACCTTCTTTACAGCTCTTACATAAAGTTCGCACTAGACGCTGCGATAACACCCCTAACAAAGAAGATGACAGTAAGAAGGGTTCAACCCCCATATCTTCCATACGAGAGATAGCACCTGCTGCGGTATTGGTATGCAATGTCGACATCACTAAGTGACCTGTAAGTGAGGCTTGCACGCCAATTTGTGCGGTTTCAAGGTCACGTATTTCACCAACCATTACTACATCAGGATCTTGACGTAAGATTGCCCGTAAGCCTCGGGCAAAGGTCATATCAACTTTAGTATTTACCTGAGTTTGACCAATACCTGGGATTTCATACTCGATTGGATCTTCAACCGTTAAGATATTACGATCGCGAGAGTTAATTTGGCTCATGCCCGCATAAAGCGTGGTACTTTTACCAGAACCAGTTGGACCGGTCACCAAAATAATTCCGTGCGGTTTACTGATCAAATCAGAGAACAATTCACGATTGCGCAGCGTCATACCTAAATCTTCAAGATTTAAACGCGCGTTATTTTTATCAAGTAAACGCAGTACAACCCGCTCACCAAAACTTGATGGCATGGTTGATACACGAACATCAACGGCACGTCCTGCGATACGCAAACTAATACGACCATCCTGCGGGATACGCTTTTCTGCAATATCGAGTTTCGCCATTACTTTAATACGCGAAACTAGCAATGAAGCGAGTTTACGATTCGGCTTTAACACTTCTTTAAGCACGCCATCAACCCGAAAGCGGATCACCAGCTCTTGCTCAAAGGTTTCGATGTGAATATCTGACGCGCCTTCTTTAATCGCTTCACTGAGCATCGCATTGATCAATTTAATGATTGGTGCATCATCATCTCCGGCAAGCAAATCTTCCGTTTGCGGCATATCTTCAGCCAGTGAAAATAAATCAACTTCGTTACCTATGTCTTCCATCATTTGCTGGGTTTCAGAACTATCGCGTTGATACGATGCCTCTAATAACAACTCAAACTTGTCATCAGCTAAATGTTCAAGCGTAAAGCCATGCCCAGCAATGCGGCGCACTTCTAACAAGGCATCAATATTAAGCTCACCACGATAGAAAACCACCCGGTCATCATTATTTTTACTTAATAACATGCCTGCACGTCGTGCATATGAAAATGGTAGCCGCTTATTAGGCAGTTCAACTAAATCGTTACTGGTCATCAGCTCGCTATTATTTAGCGGCTGTGAGGGCTCTGCGGTGATCTCAGTGATTGCATCAGTCATTATTGCGCTCATCTGTATTTTGCTGTCTTAAGTATTCTTCATAAGTTGGCGGTAATACTAATGCATCATTCCACTCAGGTAGGATTGGTGCATCGGTTAGAGGCATTAAATCAATACCATCTTCTTTTTGTTTATACTGCTCACCACGGATAAAGTTATATTTGCTGTGGCTTAATTTATTCATTTTAATACCATCACGAATAATGGTTGGGCGAATAAACACGATTAAATTACGTTTACGCTTGCTGGTGCTGGTTGAGCGGAATAAGTGACCAAGGATAGGAATATCACCTAATATTGGTACCTTTGAGACACTTTCTTGCACGTCTTCATCAATTAGACCACCAAGCACAACCATGCCGCCATCATCAGCCATAACCGTGGTTTTAATGGCACGTTTATTAATAGATATATCCACCGAAGTAGTACCACTCACGCCAGATACTTCTTGCTCAATGGTTAACTGTACAGCTGAACCATCATTTATTTGTGGCGTTACTTTAAGTTTTACACCTACCTCTTGACGCTCTACTGTTTGAAATGGATTAGAATTATTAGAACCCGTTTGCGAGCCAGTAATGATCGGCACTTCTTGACCGACAATCATCGATGCCTCTTCGTTATCCATGGTGGTAACCGAAGGCGTAGCAAGAATATTTGAGTTAGTATCAGTAGAGACTGCTTGAATGATCGCGCCCCAATCGTTTTTAACAATCCCCATAGCCAATCCATTGATGCCCCCTAACAACGCACCTAACGGGCCAAGATCACCTTTTTGCGTTTCATCGTATTCCTTAAGCTCAGTATTATCACCAGTGAGAGTTTTAGTCACTGTCTTATCACGGGCTTGTTCAGCAGCTACAGCTAAAGAACCAACAGGAACGGTTGTGCCGTTATTAAACTGCATCATACCGCCTTGCTCTGAAATCCATTGCAGACCAAAGTTAATACCATCAGCTTCCATTACTTCAACAATGATTGCTTCAACGAGTACTTGAGCACGACGAATATCAAGCCGTTCAATCACTGACTCCAATGAACGCATGGTGTCAGGTTGAGCAGTAATGACCAATGAGTTTGAATCTGGGTGAGCTTCAATACTGGTTTCGTTTTGGTTGCGGCTACGGGTTTTAGTTGCCCCACCTTGACCTTCTTCACCAAGCGTTTTGCTAACCCCTTGCAACACTTTCACTAAATCTTCAGCGCTAGCGTAATTAAGGTAAATTACTTTAGTGTTGCCTTGGCTTTGTAACTCACCGTCGAGGCGTTTAATTAATTCAATAGCACGCGTTCTTGCTTGGCCTTCGCCACTGACAATAACGCTATTAGTACGGCCATCTGCAACGACTTTAGGGATCAAAAATTCTGGGATACTGCCTTTACCGCTATCTTTGTAAATATTATCAACCACAGATACCACATCATCAGCGGTGGCAAAGTTTAGCTTTACAATATCAACCCGCTTATCACCGGCTTGGTCAACTGAGCGAATAATTTCAACAAGTCGGTTTACTGAGGCAGCATGACCGGTCAACATCATGACGTTTGCAGCGTTGAAGTTGGCAACATGACCGCCATCTTTTTGGTCGCTAAACTGACGCACTAATGGACCTAGTTCTTGTACGCTAACATTTTTTACACGTACGACACGAGTGATCATCATATCACCGCGCGCTTGGTCGTCTTCAGTAACTAACGGTACGTTTGATTTTTTAGCATCAGAGCTTTTTTCAATTTTTAATATACCGTTATCCATTTCAACAGCTGAATAACCGTAAACTTCTAGTACATTTAAGAAGAATTGATAATAAAGTGCTTCATCCATCAATTCATAGCTGCGTACGTTTACTTTACCACGTACGTTCGGGTCGATAATGACGGTCTTATTTAGATTTTTACCAACGATATTAATAAACTCGTTGATATCGGTCCCTTTAAAGTTTGCAGCATACTCAACGGCAGACACCGATAGAGATAAGCTAGCCACAAAAAAAAGTGTTGCGTACTTAGCTAACCCTTTTCTGATTTTTTTGAGGTGTAGCGCGTGAACCATTATATTAAAACTCCAAAGCTAAGTTATTGCAGGCTAAATTGCACATCAATCTGCTCGCCATCACGGTCAATTGTAATGTTCGCATCGGTACTATTACGCAGCTCATTAATGGCTGACATGGCCTGTTTTAAATCTGTTAATTGATAGCCGTTAATCGATACAGCCAAATCGTTATTTTGTAACCCCATCTGCGTAAATAATGCAGGGTCTTTACCTGGGCTTAAACGATAGCCAATAAGCTCACCATCCTTCATAGCCTGAGATACTCGAATATAGTCAAATAGTTTACCGGGGTCTTTTAACAGTTCTTCCCGGGTATCTATAAGTGCTTCTTTTACTTCTTGATTTGCTGTTACATCAATCTGACGGTCACTTTCCATTTGCGGACCGTCATCGAGTTCAGGTTCATCACTATCACGTTCGGCAAGTACTGGCATTGACACTGTTTTGGTAAAATCTACGCCATCAAGCATTAACGTTTCAAAACGGCCACTAACATCTAAAATTACTCGATCAGGTAATACTTGCGCAAGTTTAGCGCGAGTCCCTTGCACAACGTCATCCACCAAATAGGTTGATTGTTGACCTTGAGACTCAATAATTGCCAAGCCTGTTTGATCATTGCCACTGACTGCAACAATACCAGTTAAATTAATGCTTAATCGAGTTTCTGGCGCATTGTTAATGACTTGAGCTTGTTGGCTTGCTGGTTTTTTAGGCACTGCGTCGGCTTTACCAAACAAGTTTTGTGCTAAAATTAATTGCGTATTAACCCGTTCAGGCTTACCTGTAACGCTATTAATATAGCTTGGAGAAAGGCTAGAATTAACCGGGGTAGGCCATATTAACCAAAATAGTTTTGCAGCCAAAAAGGCAATATAAACAACGGCTAAAAGCGTTATTGCCCAACCCAATTTAGCGTGGGGTAATTTACTTACTAGATGTTTTAGCTGTTGTAATCGCTGTTCCATAAATGACGTTTCTTATTTTAATTTGCTGCTTCATCGCTGGCCTATAGTACCTTTTCATTTTTCATTCAACAAGCGCACTAATATTAAACTTTGTAAACAAGGTAAATTAACACTTACGCTGAATGTAAAAAGCTTCGACTATTTCTTTGTCAGTAAGTTTCATGCTAAGTTTTGCCTTACAGAGTCACGCTTTTAATCGAGTATAATCGTGTCAAAAAGTAACACCCGTAATACCACATCAAAAGATGAAACTATTAGTATCCGTTTAGACAAGTGGTTGTGGGCTGCACGCTTTTATAAAACCCGCGCCATCGCACGGGACATGGTGCAAGGTGGCAAAGTACATTATAATGGCCAGCGCACTAAGCCTAGTAAGGTAGTCGAACTAGATGCCGTGATCAAACTTGCTCAAGGAGTTGACGAAAAAGTTATCACTGTACTTAAATTGCTTGATAAACGTTTAAGTGCCCCCATTGCTCAAACTTTGTATCAGGAGTCTGATGCAAGTATCGAAAAACGCGAAGCCAATAGCATCGCGCGCAAGAATAATAGCTTTTTTGCTCCTCATCCGGACCGTAAACCAGATAAAAAGCAAAGACGCGAACTTTTAAAAATGAAATCAAGTTAGGTAAAGCCACTCATGCAACAAGATCTACTTCATCGTTATACATTTGATCAACTAGACGTCCGCGGCGAACTCGTACAAATAGAGCAAGCTTATAATGAAATGATTGCCGATCATAATTACCCCGTGCAAGTGCAAGCTTTATTGGGTGAGTTACTGGTCGCAACCTGCCTACTTACAGCTACATTAAAGTTTGAAGGTGATATAGCAGTACAACTGCAAGGTGATGGCCCGGTAAAATATGCGGTTATCAACGGTGATCATCAACAAAATATGCGTGGTATTGCCCGCCTGCAAGGTGAAGTAACAGGCTCAACCATCCAGGAACTAATCGGTAACGGTGTGATGGTACTGACAATCACACCAACTAAAGGTGAGCGTTATCAAGGTATAGTTCCGCTTGAGCATGACACGTTAGCAGCATGTCTTGAAGCCTACTTTGCACAATCAGAGCAACTACAAACACGTCTTTGGTTTGCAACTGACACAACACAAGGTCACGCGAAAGCTGCTGGTTTACTACTACAGGTGTTACCTGTAAATAAAGAAAAGTCGATTACTGACTTTACTCACCTTGAAGCACTCAGCAATACGATTAAAGCTGAAGAGTTGTTAGAGCTTGATGCTGCTACTGTCCTTACTCGACTTTATCATGAAGACAATCCGCGTGTTTACGAGCCGCAAGCAATCCAGTTTAAATGTGGTTGTAGTAGAGAAAAAACCATCACTGCGCTCGTTAATATAGGTCAACAAGCTTTATTAGATGACGTTATTGAAAATGGTGAGGTAAAAATTAGCTGCCATTATTGCTTAAAAGATTACATTTTTAATGAACAAGATGTGAAGAGTATTTTCAACTAACAACATCGTTCAAAAAACCAACAGAATTCAAGCCGCATTTTTTGCGGCTTTTTTGTGCGTAGAGATGATACCGGTGTCATGAATTTAATGATTTCTATGACACCGGTATCATTGAAATTATTCATGTTTTTTGCCAAATATATGTGTTTTTAGGCCTTTCATAGGCTCGAATATCCCTAATCCATCTGTTACTATAATTACAGCTTAAAGGGAAATAAGAACCCCAGAGCTATCCCGTTCAATCTCACACAATTTAGGTATAAACATGACTTCAAGCGCTACTCGTTTTGTCGATCTAACTGCAGCTGAACTTGTCGAACACGCGATCCGTCGCGGTGAAGGGACTTTAGCCGCCAATGGAGCTTTTGTTGCTAACACTGGTCGTCGTACTGGTCGTTCACCACAAGATCGTTTTATTGTTCAAGAACCAAGTACTGAAAATGAAATCCAGTGGGGTAATGTAAATCGCCCTTTCGATGCAGATAAATTTGACGCTTTATGGGCACGTGTTGAAGCACATGTGCAGAGCAACGACCACTTCATCTCTCACCTTGAAGTAGGCGCTGATCCAGAGCACTATTTACCTGTTGTTGTTACAACGGAAACTGCATGGCATCATATCTTTGCCAAAAATATGTTTATCGAACCTAAATCTTATAATGCATCTGATTTACCCCAATGGCAGGTAATGAATGTACCTTCATTTGTTTGTGACCCAGAACGTGATGGCACTAACAGTGATGGCACAGTAATTATCAACTTTGCACAACGTAAAGTATTGCTTGCAGGTATGCGTTATGCCGGTGAAATGAAAAAATCAATGTTCTCAGTGCAAAACTTTCTACTACCAGCGAAAGGCGTGCTACCAATGCACTGCTCAGCTAACGTAGGTGAAGCTGGCGATACAGCATTATTCTTTGGTCTATCTGGTACCGGTAAAACAACTTTATCAGCAGATCCAACTCGCTTTTTAATTGGTGATGACGAGCACGGCTGGGCACCTGGTAGTGTATTCAACATCGAAGGTGGTTGTTATGCTAAGTGTATCGACCTTTCACAAAAGAATGAGCCTGTTATCTGGGATGCAATCCGCTTTGGAACTATCCTAGAGAACGTTGTCCTTGATGAAAAAGGTATTCCTGATTTTCATGATACTAGCCTAACGCAAAATAGCCGCGCAGCTTATCCGCTTGAACACGTTGAAAAACGTAAAGTAGAGAACCGCGCAGGCGAGCCAAAAGCAGTGGTATTCTTAACCTGTGATGTAAGCGGCGTATTACCACCAGTATCAATCCTTAGCGAAGAAGCTGCAGCGTTTCATTTCCTAAGCGGTTACACTGCAAAAGTTGGCTCAACTGAAATTGGTTCTACCAGCGATATCGAATCAACATTCTCAACCTGTTTTGGTGCACCATTCTTCCCACGTCCAGCGGGTGTATACGCGGAGCTTCTAATGAAGCGTGTACGTGAATTTGGCGCTAAGGTATACCTAGTTAACACTGGTTGGACTGGCGGTCCTTACGGCACTGGTAAGCGTTTTGATATTCCAACTACCCGCGCTGTTGTTGATGCAATCGTATCAGGTAAACTGGCTGGCGTTGAAACTCAACATATTGATGTTTTAAACCTAGACGTACCAGTTGCAGTACCAGGCGTTAACAGCGAGCTACTTAACCCAATCAATACTTGGGAAGATAAAGCTAAATACGCTGAATATGCGGCCAAACTTGCAGCAGACTTCACTGAAAACTTCGCTAAATACGATGTATCAGATGAAATCAAAAATGCAGGACCTAAAGCTTAATAAGCTACTTTAGCCTCATAATTAAAACGCCAACCTCGAGTTGGCGTTTTTGATTTTAACCAGAAAATTAAATCCATCACTCTTACTACTAAACCTGAGTTCGGGGTAATAACCCTATCTCCTGTCGCTATTTTCATATAACAATTATTATGGAATAACTACCCCCTTACATTTAAAAGAACGACTAATCCTTAGCTCCTGTTAAAAAGTAACCTTAAAAAACAAAATAAATGTTACTTTATTTCTTTTAATATGTTAAAAAAGTATTGCATTAATTTAAAGTAGTAACTAAAACTTGGCATATTAAGTAGCAATGCCGATCGAAAGGAGTAACTTTGCCCTCGTTAAAATGCAAGGTTACAACTGGTTATAAAAATAAGTAAAAGAGATTAAACCATGTCAAAATTAGTCATCGATAGCAATAAATACAACACTGGACGAACGAAAACTCGGCTTAGCCTTGCGATTTCATATGCATTACTAGGTCTTTGTCCACTGTTACTTACAGCTCAAACTTCGCAACAAAATGACAGCGATGTCAAACCTATTAATAAAGATGAATCAATTGAGGTTATAGAGGTCACGGGCATCCGTGGCAGTATCTATAGCGCACAAAACTTAAAGCGCTATGCTGATACCGTAAAGGATGTTATCACGGCATCAGATATTGGTGCACTGCCTGACAAATCAGTGACTGAGGCTCTACAACGTGTTCCTGGGGTCACAATTGAACGCTTTGCATCTTCTAGTGATCCGAAGCATTATGCAGATGAGGGGACTGGTGTTCTTATTCGAGGCTTGGACCGGGTCCGCTCTGAAGTAAATGGCCGTGATGCATTTAGCGCAAATCCATCGGGTGGCCTAAGCTATGAGGACTTCCCCGCGGAGCTACTAGGAGCTGTAGAAGTAGTTAAGAACCAAACCGCGGATCTTATATCAGGAGGTATTGCTGGTACAGTCAACCTAATTACTCGCAAACCATTTGATTCCACAGACCGTATTATCTCTTTTAACGCAAAAGCTAATTACAGTGACTTTCGAGATGAGACAACTCCTTCTTTCTCCGCTCTGTTCTCTGATAACTGGGAAACTGATGCAGGTAAATTTGGCTTTCTTATTGCCGGATCACAATCTGAATATAAAACACGAGGTGATGGTATTGGTTTAGGTAATTTCCACTCCCGTGGCGATTCATTTATTCCCACTACTGATCAATGGGGTGGCATCATAGGTGTTGATCCAAGCTCGCCGGTTGATGGCCCTGCTTTACCCGGTCAACCTGCAGCGAGTGTTTGGCATGTTCCGGTTGCTATTCATATGAGTACAGCTACTAATGATCGTAAACGCACTGGCTTTACATCATCATTGCAATGGGCTAACAACGACGAAACTATAGTGGCCACCTTGGAACATATTAATTCAAGAGCCTCATTGGAGTGGAACGAACGCCAAATTGGACAAGCAGCTCAAGGCTTTAAAGGGTTTATGGGCTCATCTCAGAATTGGATGGATGATGCTGAAAATGGTTACCCATTAACCACTGAGAATGGATTCGTCACATCAGGTATTGCTTTAGGTGTAAGTCCTGAAACTCCTTTTTTCTATCGAAGTCGCTGGAACTATAACGAAAATACCGTTAAAGATACTTCATTCAAACTAACACTAAAACCAATTGATCGCCTGACGGTTGATTTCGATTACCAACACATAGACTCTGAAAAATCACTACAAAATTACAGTATGTCAGGTCAAACACGAGGTAATCATGTCCATGTAGTTTCGCCTTACTTCCTAGATATGCGCGGCTCTAGACCTTCTGTTGAATTTCTCAGTGACAATATTTTAACCGCAGGTTGGTCTCCTAATGAAGATTGGAATGGTCCTGTACCAAATCTATTTCTTGGTAGTGGCATGGAACAAATAGAGCATAATACAGCCAAAGCCAATAGTTTTAAATTAGATGTTAATTACGAACTCGATGGTACATTTACTAACATTAAATCTGGTATTTATCACTCAGACAAAGACTTGACTGTTCGCGACACCGCTTATGAAGGTTGGTCTGCAATCGGTACACCATGGGTACAAGATGACCGTAATGCAGCTTCTGCAGTTAATCGACCTGAATTATTTGAGCGTGTTGATTTCTCTGATTATTACAACGGTCAAGTACTGCAAGGTAATGTAAATAACTTCCTTTTTCCACGCATGGAATTAGTCAAAAATTATGCTGATTCGCTCCGCCAGGGCTGTAAAGATGGTTGGCATAATGCAACAAACAGCGCAGCAAACAACGGTATTTGTACGGGTACTTACGTCCCTTATACAGATAAGCCAAACCGTGTTGAAGGCCCTTATGCAGCTCATAATATCAGTGCAACAAACGAAAAACGCACCGAGTTTTATGTACGTGGCGACTTTGATTTTGTCGCGCAAGATATTCCAATAGTCGGTAATGTAGGTTTACGCTATGTAAACTACAAATTAGCCTCCACTGGCGCATTAGTGCAACCGCCGGTAAGTAAGCGCGGTGAATCTGGAACATCCTTAAATACAGTAATGCAGCAGCCAGAATACAAGCGCTATTATGATCTTGCTGGGGGTGAATCAACACTGAGCACAGTGGATGGTACTGATTACAGCACAATATTACCAAGCTTAAACCTAAGCATGGGTATTAGCGAAGACGTAGTGGTAAGATTTGGCATCTCAAAAGCCTTATTTTACCCAAGCCTAGTTGATGCACGGAACATCAGTATTATCAATCTAGACTATAATCGTCGCCTCCAAACACCTGGCGCAGACTATGATGAAACGAGTAACCCTGTTGTAGGAATCGATGATATAGAACTGACCGCATTATCGGGTAATCCTTACCTTAAACCTGAAACAGCAATAAATACCGATCTAACAACCGAATGGTATTTCGCGCCAGCAGGCTACGTTACTTTGGGGCTATTCCATAAAAAACTAGATAACATTATTCGCAATAGAACATTTGACCTTGACGTGACATACGGAACTGAAGAATACAACTTATCTGCATATGGTCCTGCCAATACTGGCTCTGGTACACTGCGCGGTGCTGAATTTTCATACTCTCAATTCTACGATATGCTGCCAGGCGCTTGGGGTGGTTTAGGTTTACAATTAAACTATACCTTCATAGACCAGAGTGGTTTAGAAGATCCTAACGAAATCTCAAATGGAACATTAGGATTCGATGAAAATGGTAACCCTATCGCTGATAACCGTAACACTTTCCGTGTGTTCAGTGGGCTACCTCTGCAAGGGTATTCAGACCAAAACTTAAATATTATCGGTATGTATGAATACGAAAAGGTTTCTTTTCGTCTAGCCTATACGTGGCGCTCTGAATATTTATTAACCCTACGCGAATCTGAAGAATATGTACCAGCTTATGCTGAGGCTTCAAGTATGATGGATGCCAGCTTATACTACACCATTAATGATCATTGGAAAGTAGGTGTTGAAGCGAGTAATTTACTCGAGACTGAAACCAAAACTAAATATCAAATGGATCAAGCGGGCACTAAAACTCAGGCGTTGAACTTCACGACAGATCGACGCTTTGCACTTAGCGTTCGAGCAACTTTCTAGAAGCTAAATACTAAAACGCGTAGCAGCAAGACTACGCGTTTTTATTCCAAAGCTTTCGCTAATTTATCTATCACTTATAGAGGTTACAGGTTTGCCTGTTACTTATAAAAAACACTAGTTTGCCTTCTATTTATAAAGAGTGCGAGTTGACTAGTTTCTCATGATTAAAAATAGCAGTGCACGCATCTCAAAAGGTTAAAGCTGTCTTCCTCACCAACTCACTCATTCACTTTACTGCTGATGTAAAAAGCCCGACTATTACTAGTCGGGCTTTCTAAATTTGAAGCCATGGTGTGCTGCGCAGTAGGATGACCTACTTTCACATAACAAATGCTACACTATCATTGGCCGGGGCTCGCCTTCGAGCTGTTTTGTTTCACTACTGAGTTCGGCATGGGGTCTTGGCTATTTATTAAATACCAGACAACAAAAAACCCGTCACATTGCTGTAACGGGTTTCTCTTATTTGGAGCCTGGCAATGTCCTACTTTCACATAGCAAATGCTACACTATCATCGGCGCTGTTTCGTTTCACTACTGAGTTCGGCATGGGGTCAGGTGGGTCCAAAA
>NZ_JACJEV010000047.1:0-25235 GCF_014164235.1 Pseudoalteromonas sp. SG44-17
TTGTAGTGGTCAACTAATTTTGGCCACAGTTTTAGAATCTTGGTATCTAACCTCAGATTCATTTGGTGCTAAACCTGCATTATAATGATGTGGTCTAACATTGTTGTAATATCCGTTGATATAATCACTCACACTATATTTAGCTTCTTCAAAGTTTTCATATCCAACTTTTGGCATCCACTCCGTTTTAAAGCTTCTAAAAAATCGTTCCATTGGCGCATTATCCCAACAATTTCCGCGCCGACTCATGCTTTGTGTGATTTTATAGCGCCATAAACGTTGGCGATACTTCAAGCTTGTATAGTGGCTTCCTTGGTCTGAGTGAAACATCAGTCCTGTCGGTTTTCCTCTGCTTTCATACGCGAGTTCAAGCGCTTTTAGCGTTAAGTTAGTATCTGGCGACAATGACATTGCCCAACCAACGACTTTGCGTGCAAATAAATCAACAACGACCGCTAAATAAGCCCAGCGATTGCCTGTCCAAATATACGTCACATCACCGCACCACACCGTATCCGTCTCAACAACATCAAACTGCCTATCTAGAAAATTCGGGATTTCAAGGTGCTCATTACCACCGCGTTTATATTGATGTTGTGGTACTTGGCAGCTCTCTAGTTTTAGTTTAACCATCAGCTTAGCGGCGCGATAACGGCTTAATTCAAAACCGTTATTCGTTGCAATTGCTGCGATTGTCCGTGCCCCAGCCGAACCGCCACTCATTGCATGTATAACTTTAACTTCCGCTTCTAACCTTACTTGCTCTGGTGTCGATGTTGTATCCCGTATGGCCCAATATTTATAGCTGCTGCGATGCACATTGAATACGCTACACAACACGCTGATTGGGTAACGCTCTCGTTGATTTAATTTCTCAATTAACGAGAATTGCTCAGGGAGTCGGACATCAAGAGAGCGGTAGCCTTTTTTAATATATCCTTTTCTAATTCAATGCGTTGGATTTGCTTTTTAAGTTCGCGGATTTCAATTTGTTCAGGCGTCATTGGTGAAGCCAATGGGGACTGGCCATTCCGTTCTTGCTTTAATTGAGTTACCCACTTACTTACAGTTGATTTACCAACCCCCATAGCTTTAGCTGCATCTTCTTGCGTGTAGCCTTGATCAACTACAAGCTGAGCTGTTTCTAATTTGATTGCAGCAGAATACGTTGCGCGTTTTAATTTCGTCATTTTTTCACCCAAATTTGTATGCTTATTAGCATAACATTTCTTTCTTAATGGGTGGCCAAATTAACTATGCCACTACACAGGTGCTCGCACATCGCCACCAAAACAAGGACAAATAACAATTAGTTTGCCTTTGTGCTCTAGTGGTAGCCTATGGGGAATAGAGGAGTCAATAATCTCTCTAGAGATGGTCTTAATACTTGGTTTCGTTTCGATTCCATGTAGAACTAGTTAAGTCTCCCGCTTTAATTAAAAAGGTAAACTTTCTCAACCAGTAGGGGATACTCTTATTCCAATAGTCTTCGACTTTTTCTCCTTGTAATAGTGACACTTTAAATAAAGTTATTACGAAGAACCTACTTTTCTAAACCTTTTAATTCTTCTAGTAGGCTTTGACGGATTTGTTGACTTAAATTTTCAAATGCCTCTAACTTACTTATTCTACTACTTAAATTCTTTATTCTAGTATCCGTTTTATTTATTTCTTTTTCATCAGAATACATTCGAATAAAGTCATATTCATTTGAGTTTACAGTACCATTCAAAGTTTTAAGCCACTCCCTAGTTTCTTCAGAACAAGAACTTAGAACAGCTTGTTCGAGCATAAATGTAATTAAAGTTTTTGCCGTATCGTCTAACTGTTTAGCTATTTCAACCCACTTCTCAGACTCATTAAGCTCATCCGATTTGTCTGATTGATGTTTATTATAATAGCGAGGCACGCTACTTTCAGGATTTAGTGACTCTATAGCTTTAAATATTGGCTCGAAGCTCTCAAATGGCCTAGTGCCATCAGGCAGCGTAGCTCGCCTTTCCCAAATCTTTAGAATAACCTCAACACAGCTCTTTTTTGCCTCCTTGTTGCCACTTTCAGCTAGAGTAATCTGTTCAGCCAAATAATTAATCATCCAAGAAGTTATTTCATCATCATCTTTCTTTAAGGTCGATAGTAACTTTTTACCTAAGTTGATAACTTTTTCTTGAGTCTCTAAGTTTTCCGTCTCTAGATAAGATGAAGGTTTTGCTACATCTTGGTAGGTATCCGAGTTTGTCATCTTTATTCCTATATGAAGCAGTAAAGGCACGCTTAATGTTTACTTGTATTGCAATATCTACATTCAGTTTGTCACAAATTATTTGTAAAAATTTAAGGGATGCTAAAACAGGCTTACCAGAGCTAATGTTCGATTCTGAATCACTAGGTTTATCTTCACTCCAGTATTTATTTTTAAGACATACATCATTGTCTGATAGTAAATTATAGGCCTTTTGATCAGGACTACATCTTAAACTTATTATTTCTGTTATAAATTTCCTTAGTTTATAAGGTTGCGCGTATATTGTGCCCACAAAAGGATCGCTTGATTCGATATCGTTGTTTTCACCCTCGCGAATCAGCCACTCTTTGCACTGAAATTCTTCATTATTCCTATTAGTATAATCTGAACCACAATAATTATATAAATAACATTCACCCATATGGCTATCGAAGTTAATAGTAGTTAGCAACAATGCTTGACTTAACTCCCTAGGAACTAAAACGCTAGAAAATGATACATTCTCGTTTTTTCCATCTTTATACTCGTCCCAGCTCCCCTCTACGTTTAACCAGCTCGTCGAGCTATCTTGCGCAATTAGATGATCAATAAAATCTGTTTCTGAAATTAACCACTGCCAGTGCTCGTCGTGTTCAATATTTACCCAGTCTGATTTCTTGACAGGCATAGGGTCTCGGAGTTCAGACAATAGTAAGCTATCCTTATTGAGAATTAAGTGCTGGTTAAGCCACTCATCCCAACAGTTATTCTTGTCATCTTCATCGTATATTACAGGCATGGTTTCCAGCAATTGAGATGCCACTTCTAGCAATAAATGGTATGAAATGTAGAATGAGTAATTATCAACATCTGGGTAGCTTGAATGAGAATGAAACGCCCCTTGAGAGTTTCTTCGCCTCCTCCAAAGTACTGCCCGAGAATCATCCAAGTGGGAAGATTCCGGTCTTATATTCCAGTAGTTGATTAATATGTTCTTTGCTAGATCTTGAACTTGTACACTGCTAATACCAAATACTCTACCCAGAGGCTCAAACCAATAACTATCGAAGTCGTATGCAAACCATACCTCAGGAAGCTCAGCTAATTTATCTGCTTTATGCAAAGGTGAATCAGTATGATAATTGTATTGCTTTTCGTTAATAGTAGGATATTTTGTTGTACAAACTTCCTCAATACTTTCAAAAGTAGATTTTTCGAAGCAATCAGAGTTATATTTTTGTAGTGATAGACATATTTGCTTTGCGTAATATTGAAATAGTATGCCTTGATTTTTATTCAGTGCGATAGTTGCAAATAAGCTTTTACTATCAGCCAATATTTCTGGGGACTCATAAGCGCACCTTGTCAAAGCAACAAGTAAATATTGTTTTGCATGTAAATCATAAAATTCATATTTAGCTGGTATATATAGTGGTGATACCCCACTGTTATAACACTCGATGAGTAAATTAATTTCATTTCTACAATTAAGTTGATATAGCCTAATGACTGCATGTACAGCTCGCCACCTTTCCCCTGCATGAGGAGACCCTAAGTTAGCGAAGATATAGCTGGCAATTGCATGAGGAACATTTCGTGGTAATTTGTTTTCTTCATTCCAAGTACCATCAGCATAATCTTCATCTAGGAATACTTCCAGCCTATATAAGGCAAAATCAATTAATTCTTGAGCCTCTGATATAGCTAAGCTATTTGCACTATAATGAGCAAAACTAAAAAGAGCTTCTGCTGATTCAATATCAACTGAATTAGTATGACCTTCAATAACGCCTTCTATGATCGCAGTATCAGTTTTTTCGTCAAGAATGAAACCACCTATCAAGTAGTTTTTTTGGTATATTCCAGTAAATTTTTGTGGGTATCTTGAGGCTATGTACTTGACTGTTACATTCCAAGCATTTTTAACAGAAACTTTGCCCTTCCAAGCCTCTGGAATTTCTTTGAATGCATAATGTAGATCATGAAAATCAAGTATTTGTGATTGGCTAATTATATTTAAGAATAAAATCAGCTTTCTTGAGGTTATTTTTTTAAAGCACCCCTGCCAAAATTTTTTGTATTCTCTTGGGTAGCCTTGGTTTTCGTAAAACCGAAAAGCTTCACGAAACCCTATATCAGTCAATAAGTCAAACTCACCATAAAGTTTATCCCACTGATATTCAGGTGATTTAAGTTCTTTCGAAAATTTAGTTGAGGAGTGTAATCTATTAGATTTAGCAGGAGCTAATAGCTGCTTAAGTTCATGTTCGGAAAAGCTTTTTAATTCATGTTGTCTAGCTAGTTCATTTATTTTTAACCACTTATCTCCTTGGTAACCCTTATTTCTTAAATCTCTTATGTAGTAATCTAGCATTTTTTGCTGATTTGACTTTGAAGGCTCTTTTGCAAGGCATTTTTCTAAAAACTCACTTAGCCCATATTCCCAAGAGAATGATGACAACGCCCACAAAGAAGAAGGTGTTGCTTGACCTGAATCGATTGCATTGTGGGCTAAAGGATATATTTGTCTATCACTCCAGCCAACATGCCTATCTTTCCACCTGTTTGATATTAGAAAAGCTGATACAGGCGATAGCTGAAAGCAAGTCGAAATAGTATCATTGCGATCCCAGTGCTTTTCTCTTGAAACTGAATCTCCAATCATTTCCGCACATCGCATATAACGGTGGGCAAGCTCAGGATTATTTTCTCCATCCTGAGCACTACGCTTAGCTATTGATGTTATTGCTTCCCAACGAATAACCCCCTCTTGGCCAAAGTTTGAGGCTTTCGAAAGTGCCTCATCAAAGTAACAAGATGCATCTTCTTTGCTCAGAGAAAGTACAGCTCTTGATAACTTAATAAAATACTCTGAACGATATTCTGGAGATTCTTCATAGTCATAATTATTTAAAGATGCATGGCAATATTCTTCAATTGAATCGCTGAGCCTATTTAGCTTTTCTACTCTGCAACTTACTCTCAAAAAGTAAAAACTATCATTGAAGGATACTTTGTTAATCTGATTGCCGAATCTACTCTCAAATAGTTCTAATTCTTTCGTGTAGTTAGAGTTACAAAATAAGATGTTTTGAAATTTTACTTTCGATGTTTCCAATGGAATTGGGTCATATTCACGATACGAACTGTAGCCCTTTTCAGAAGATGAACTCAAGGCTATTTCATGTTCTTTTTGTAAGTCTATTTGTTGGCCAGAGAGCACTTTTGCTTTTACTATATACCAAGGTAAAAGCGCTCCAACTACTTCTTTTACTCTTTTTAAATCTCGCCTATCATCAGAGTCTTTTTCACGAATCCAGTGAGTAGAGAAAAAGTTTTCAAAATTCAACTCAAAATCATTTTTAATGACTGCTTGAATGGATAAATAACGAAGAAAATTTTCTCGAGCCCCCTTATATTGATGATCATCAGATATACGATAAAGATTAGGGAATTCGTAATAGTAATTAAGACCTCTTCTAATATTTTTTAAGGGTAATTGATGAATTAAACACGCTTCAAAAAATGATAAGTAAGAGTCTACAGTATAATTATTTTCACTAATGTCATAGGGCCGATCTAATCTAGATTTGGGGTTGATAATTTGATTCAGGCATCTCGTTAAACAAGGTTTAGGAGGTGTTTTACCTACTTTCATTAGTTCTGAAGTTATGGCTAGAATAAAACTAGAGTTACTTATTCCATAACTTGCTATCAACTCTATATCTTCAAACTTACCTGCATCAACAAGTCTTTCAATAAACTTTGAAGTGATCCTAAAAATACATGAAGGCGGTTTCCACGATAATAAGAAATCAGAACACTTTTCCCTGCCATTAATTCTATATTGAGCACAGGCAAGTTCAATAATTTCGATATCATCTAGCTTGTCACTAAACCTTTCTTCTTCTTCTTTTGCATTAGCACGCTTATTAAAGTAGCGACGAAGCCAATGTTCTGCTGAACGATAATAGCTATAAGCTTCGCCTTTCATACCCGCTAAACCTGACAGTAAAGATGCTGAAAATACAGTTTCTGAACCATCCCATTGACCAATTAGTTCTTTCCTATGGGCGAGTTCTTGAATTCGACCTGAAGATAAAAATAAACAGGCAAGGTCTATATTATTAGTTAAAATATCAATTTGACGGTCATTCCCTGCAATCTCTTCTCCTGCAATTAAAGCTAATTTCACGGCTTCAAATAATCGATTAGCTTTTAGTGCTGCTTTAAATGCATACTGCAATCTTTGCACTCTCACTAGATTATCATCAAAGCTACTAATTGAAGGAAGGTAGTTGTCAGATAGGGCTAATTCTACTAATTCGTCTAGCTGCTCCGCTTTTAATAATAGTAGAGGTAGTGATTCGGCAACATATGAATACTCACTTGCTAATGACTTAATAGTCTTAACAAATGAATATATTTTTTCGGGTGTTGCAGAGTAGTTATCTTGAAACCACTTTTCAGTTGGTTCATCTCTAAATTGAACGGTGTTATCTATTTGCCATAAAGGGTGTCCCAAATCAGCTATGAAACTTTTTACGGAGTCTGGAGATACATTGGCAGTTTCAGCTAAAACTTTGATAGGTACGAATGGGGGTAAAACAGCTAACCCAGTACAAATATTATCAATACTTTGTTTATAGTTTTTTGGAAAGTTATCTTTGATTCTTGTGATTGACTCTTCCAATTGCCTTTTAATTAATTCTTCGACGGTTAATATTTTAGAACCAAATGAAAGTAGTAGTTTGTCTAAAGATAGTACTTTTAATGATAAGGCATTCGATTGAACTCTCGGATTACCACATGTTAGTCGGTTAAATTCTGTGGCTTGGTCTATTGTTGCAGTCGTATACTTAGTTTGTAAATTAGTAAGCGTTTCAACATCAGTAAATGGAGACATAGATATTGGTTTAATTAACTCTGGGGGCTCAAGAAGCTCTAGCCTTTCCGGCCTACAAGTAAATACTAATCTACAGTTATTGGGCACTTCTTCTTTCAATAATTGCTTTACAAAACATTTGCTACCTTGTTCTTCAGCAGCCATTTCAGCATTATCTGCGGCATCAAAGATTATTATCAAGAATGCACTTCTATCTATTGAGAGTAATTCAGTGCAAACTTCTGTAATTCTGCTTAAAAATGACTTTATCCAGTATTCATCAGGTTCATTTCTAGTAGGAATTATTTGATCGCACAAACCATCTTTAGCAAGCGTGTTTATCACTTGAGTAACTGCATGTTTAGCTTCATGTCTAATAGCGCTTGATCTACGGTAGCTTCCGTTGCCGAAGCAGTCATATGCAATTACAATTGATGAGGAGTTAAACTCTGTATATAAGTTACTACTTAAAACAGATTTACCAACTCCACCGCTTGCTGTAATTATGGTGTGTGTTGTTGCTGATTTTATTGAGGAAACAATACTTGTTTGTTCGTCTCTTGGAATATAACGATCAATTGACTCAAATAATGGTGGTGCAGGAAAAAAATCATCAAAGCTTGTTACATCAAATGCTTCCAGCATATCTTCTCGTTTGATGATGTTTGATTTTCCAGGTTCAATCTTTTCCCAAACTTTTGCTACTAATAACTTTTCTCTATCTAGAACGTTTTTTGAAACTGATAACTTAGCTAACTCTTTATGAATCCCATACTTTTGTTCGTCGTAATTACCTTCTGAGTCACACAAGTTTAGGCACTCACAAAACTGTTTAAGTCTTATTCCTTCAAGCTTAGTATACTTTTCAATAGTATTTTTGAAGCCGTCAGGTACTTTTTCACCGTTAGCTATTTTGCTGATGTTTTTCTTAAAACCTTCTGAAATTAGACGGTTAGTTAGGACTGTTAGGTTAACTCTCTTAAACTTTATGTTTGAGCACTCTAAAGAAGAAAAACGCTTTGCAAAACCTACGATGGTATCTTTTAGAGTCGATAAGGTGAAAGGTTGGTCAGCTCTTACTGTAGAGTGCTTTAATTGAAAATATTCCACAGCTCCTTCACCGTTATGAGACTTACGATATTCAGCTAGGTCGACGACGCACTCTCCCTCAAGTTGAGATTCTTGCGAACCTTCGATGGTTATATGCAACAAATCAGTACTCAAATCTAAGAGTTTCAAGCACCTTTTAACAGCCCAACGATAATGAAAAATGTCTCCAGCCCGAGAGTAGTGGATTAACTCAGAATTAATTTTCATTTTCTTCCTTGAGGTAATTTCAATGTGTTTTTTTCATAGAATACCCTTTAATATATATGAAGATATACACATATAGCTAAGTATTTTTAACTATTAAAGTTTGCCTTACGATGAGTAATTTCCTATTTTAGCCTTAGAGAGGGTTTTACTTACCAGTTTAAATAAGCTCATTTCTTATGCTAGTAAAAGTTCAGTGAATTATAACTTTGAAAGGACTCAATGTGTCTGAAATTAAAATAGCTTGGGGACTTGGCGCTGATGGTGTTATGCGTCATATTTCCGAGGTTAATAAAGGAAAAGCCTGTGACTGTATATGCCCATCAGTAAATTGCTCTAGTCCACTTATTGCAAATCAAGGATCCAAAAAAGCACATTATTTTTCACATAAAGCTCACACAGGGTGTAGTGGTGAATCTGCGTTGCATCTTGCGGCAAAACAAGTCTTAGAAGATTCAGCGTCTGAAAACCTACATCTTATTTTACCTGAAATTCATGCTACTTATTCTTCTACAGACATGGCTGGAGAAACAGTTGAGAAAGCGCTTGTACAAGTGCCGAACTTTCAGATGGTAAAAGCTCAACAAGAAGTTAAGCTGAATAATGATCTAATTGCTGATGTTGTAAGTCAATCAACTAAAGGCGAAAGTTTAGCTGTGGAAATTTTTGTTACTAACGCAAAAGATGAGGTCGGAGAGCGTAAGTATAGTGCTGTTGATGTCGACGCCATTGAAATTGATTTAAGCGTATTGCCTTGGAACGTAGATCGTAACGAATTGAAAGTGTTTGTATTAAAAACAGCTAATCGAAGATGGCTTCATTGTAGAAAGAAAAGTCAACTAGAAAAAAAATTAAAACTACAAGTTGATAATGAAATTATTGAAATCAATCGGCGCTATCTTGCTAATTTGTACACTATAGCAAAATCACTGAGCACTAATCTTAATATCCCCAACTTCACGTGGCCCTCTCTTACCGTAAATAAGGAGCTTTCTAATTCTGAGCGATTTATCGTATCTAGAGAACCTAAGGTTACGCATTTTAATGACGATTGGTTACCGTTTAAATATGGTTATAAAGGGACGGCTGTTGTTGAGAAAAAAGTAAATATAGATGTCGTACTTTTTGTAGTAAATAACCTTCGTCAAGTAATGACTCATTCAAGTCCGACTTTACTTATTAGCTACGACGAACAGATGAACATTGATAACTTGCAGTTTAATCTTAGGTGGAAAAACATAGATACTTGGCGAGAAAAGCTTGAGAAAATTGCTAATGCTGAATTAATTAAAAAAGAACAAGAAATAGTTAATCGAACACAAAAACGATCTGCTTTTGTTCAATATTTTAAAAATGCGAACGAAACTGTAAAAATGCAAATTCTGTGTAAAAAGCTAGGTTTAAGGCAACCTGAGCAACTTTCAAAGTACGTCTATTGCTGGAACTCGTCTTGGGATGTATGGCGTACCGTTGTGTGGGCCTATAAAATTCATGGCAATAAAGGTTACATAATTGATGCAAACGATATCGCGAGTGATCCTTGGCTGGAATCTCTGTTGGGTTTCTCAATAGATTATGAAGCTTATGAATCCCGTAGAAAAATGGTTGGCTTTTGGCTAAAAAAACTATTCGAGTTAGGCTATTTAAAAAGAGTTGGGTGGACTAAATATGAAGTGGAAAGTAGCCAGTTGAAAAGCTTTTTGCCTTGGTCATACATAAGGTAATTGTGGTGCGTAGTACATAGTTAAGCATAGGGTTATCTATCACTTCTTTTGGTATTAGTAGTCAAATATTTTCAATCTGATTTAGTGATAATTAGAGAAGTAATTATTCAATCTTAACTTAAGTAAATTTGCGACTAATATATTATTTTTGCAAATAATTGCTTGTGCTTTTAAAAGGGTAAATGTTATTAATGCAGTATAATAATAAATTAAAAGGATGTAATTTTGTCTGTAAATCTTACTTTTGCTGTGATCCATCAACTTGTTAAAGAGCCGCGAGAGCGGTTAATGCCATCTGTAATAGTTGAAGATGTTTTAGATTGCTCTTTAGATACGGTGGATACTTTAGTTAAAGATGTTATTAAGCTTTATGGTACTAGAGATAATAATGCAGTATTTGGTACGTTTGGTAGCGCAGACGAGGTAGGTGCCTTTCCGAGGCATTTTGAGACCTTTCTTAACGAAAATCATACTGCTGAAAGCTTCCTAAGCCTTACTAAAAATGCAATGAGATCCCTTGAAATAAAGTCTAGGGATGTAAACTTTGCTTCCGGTGGTTATCTATTGTTTTCATTGTATGAAACCGGAGGGCAGCAATTTTTAATAGTTGCAATGATAAAACAAAAGGAAGGTCTACAACTAGATGAAAATCTAGTCCCCATAGGAATTATAGAGCTTGACCTTAATAAGCTACACCAAGCTGCAAAGATTAACTTCTCTAAATATGCTCAATATCAAAATGCTGGGGAAGAAGAGCAGCAAGAGCTGAGTTACTTGAGTTTTGTTAGTCCGAAGTCTAATCAAAGTGCATCAGGCTATTTTATTAAGGCTTTGGGCTGTAGTAAAGGAATAGCTGCTTCTACGGCTACAAGCGGTTGTATTAGCGGTATTACTAGTTTTTTCCAATCTAAAAATGAATTAAGAGAGAGTAAATCAGAGGCAAAAAAAGATGTCATTACTTACCTTCGAGGGTGTATTAGTGAAGATAGGCAGGCAACAATCGGTGACGTCGTTGGCTCAGTTAGACCATGTTACCCGTCGAGCTATGATGAGGAGGACAAGGTAGTTCTTGATAATGAATTAACTGCTCTTTTGAATAGTGATGAATATCAAGTCCCCTCCGCTTTTGTAGTGCATGAGTCTACCGTTAATAAAAAAGCAAGAATTAAGGTGAAGTCTGATAACTGGCAAGCTCAATTAGAAAAAAGCGCGCTCGGAGAGACAAGTGACGCAGAAATTCATTTTGATAGGGAAAATCGAAAGCTAACATTTAATCGATTAAGTAATGAAGCTATAAATACTATCACAGACAGGTTAAGAGACTAATAGTGAGCACACAAATAACTGCTTTAGAGAAAGTAGTGTCTTTGTACCGTTTGATCGGCTGTCCGCGGGTTGAAAATGGAACATTTACTGCCGAGATAGAAGTTACCCCAGAGTTGAAGTGTGCAATGAGCAATTGCGATGAACTATCAATATCATATGGTGAGTTCGATGAACTATTAAAGAATAATAGTGTTGATATATCTTCCCCTTCTGAAATTTCGGAAGGAGATACCATTAAACTAAAATGGAAAATTGCTACAAATGGTTCTGTTTTATTTTTTAATTCTTATGCTGATCTACTTGAAAATCATAAATCTGTATTCCGAGGAGAAAACTTAGATCAATTCTACATTGCTCAGGACAACGTTTTATCAACTGAAGACGGAGAAAACTCGCGCCTAGCAACCTTAACAAGTGTTGTTAACTTAATTTCATTACTTTCAAAAATAGCTCATTACCATGATGAGAAAACAAAAGAAGATGTCTTTAGATTGGTATTTATACTCACGGAAAAAGATACTCATAAACCATATGTACTGAAAACTTTATTCCAAGAAATAGATCTATCTATTGGCGCAATTGACTTGTCAACTCTCAATGAATTAGTTGAAGCTCAAGACGAAAACTATGCACATTCATCTGAAAAGCTTGGAATATTTCGCTTTGCTCTCGCAAATGTCATTTCACAATGTCCTCCAAGCGATAATGAATTTAGCTATTTATTAAAGCATTGGAGTGAACTATTAACTGAGTACAAAGCTAGTTTTGATATATATATCAGTGGCTTCTCTTTTAATAAGGTTCGGACAGAATTAGCTAAGGCTGAAATAGAGCTTGCAAGTTCGTTGTCAAAAGTAATGAATGATATTACGGGAAAGCTTTTTGGCATTCCAATATCTTTAGTTGCCCTTATTTCGATGCTTAAGCTTGAATCTATACTTGAGAATTTAGTGCTTGTATTTGGTACCTTATTGTTCAGTCTCATAGTCAGCGGGCTTGTTAAAAATCAACTTTTATTGAGGAAAAGTATTAATATAGGCGCTGATTTAACCTTTAGCACTTATAAAGTGGAAAAGGCTAGTTACCCTAGTGATTTAAAAAGCTGCTTAAAAAACTCTGAGAAAACCTTCAAAGCACAATCTCGCTTCTTACTTTTAGGATTATGGTCAGCAAGGGTAATAGCTTGGCTAATAACTTTTATTGCTGTTTATATATTTATTGAAAAGTTTGGCAAAAATAGTAAGGCATGGATGGAGCTTACTTCTTGGGTAGAGTCTATAGGTTTAATTATAGGTGCATACTTTTAGTTAACACGGCAATTCGTACATATAGATAATTCTAATTTCTTTCTTATGAAATGAATGTTAGACAAGATTTAAATTATTAGATGCATAGCTTACCTTTACTCATAAAGCACCTTCTTTGGAAGTTATTATGTAACTCGCTGAATGTCTAATGAAATATAGCAAGCCCAGTTTTACCAATGTCTTTATAATCCTGAAGGGGCTATAAAGGTATAGTACACCTTGCTGATATATTACTTTTTAGAGTGGTTTTTAATGAAATATGATGGTCGTGAGGGGAAGGATGTGGACTTTCACATATATTTTAGCAAGGGAAGCATAAATTTATCCTCCATAACTTTGCCTGCAATAGTTTTTACACCTAGTGATGATAGTTGGAATGACTTCACGTATAAGTGTATGTATGAATACCTAATTGTTGAAGAACTGCATAGTGAAAAGATTAGAGGAAATGTTTTTTTGGGCTTTTTAGATTCAAATGACAAGGTCCAAGCTGATGGATTTATATCTTTTGGTTTAGGAAGTCACTTTAATGAGTATGAGATGCCCAATTTTTTCACCCTACAGGGAGAGATGAAAGATTATAGAAGGTTTGTTAATCAGTACGGGGTTAAAAAGTCTAATCAACTCTTACTAGCCTTAAATGATTTAGTTGCCTCTCGGCGTATAGTTCAACGATCAAAGTTTGTGGAGAGTGCCACAAAAACCAAAGTATTTGGTTTGGCTTTTATGAGATCTTCTGAGCGTTTTTTTGCATTTCATAATGCAGATTCAGTACTTCTAGGATTGGAGCATGAGAGGTTTTCTAATATTTCTAACCGCTTCTCTATATCTTATAAGCTTGCCAGTTTTTCTGAACATCACCAATTTGATATGAATTTCGATACAGAAAGTATTCTTCCAAAAAGAATATCAGTGCTTATAGGTCGTAATGGATTGGGCAAAAGTCAGGCCCTTAATACAATAGCTAATTCTTTGATTAAAGGAGATGAACGATTTAACGATCGAGAATTAGGGCGTCCTATGATTAGTCGACTTTTGGCTATTGCTACACCAGGGGAAACTATTAATACGTTTCCGCCAGACAGGTTAAGTAAGCGGATTCAATATAAACGTCTTGTACTTAATAGAAATTCAAGAACTAGGGCTTTTAAAGGCTTTGGAGATCTTTGCGTTCAGCTTGCCCGTTCTGAAGAGTTTATTGGCGATAATGATAGATGGATGTTATTTAAGGAAAGTATTCGAACTTTTCCTGATATTAAAAATGTTGTAGTGCCTTTAAGTAGAGATAGCTCTGTTTCATCTAATCATGTTCTGAGAATTAAGGGTAAGTACTACGTTCCACTTTTAAGGCTAAACAATGGAGGAGAGCAAGCAAAATTAGAGATTCAAGCGGCGGTTATAAGTAATTCCGATCCCATGGTGCATATTGATGGCGACATTTTTCCACTAAGCAGTGGCCAGCTAGCATTTATTAAATTTATTGTTCAAGCTTGTTTATTTGTAGAAAATGGAACCCTAGTTTTACTTGATGAACCTGAAACACACTTGCATCCAAATTTTATATCCCAATTTATTAGGATACTAGACCGCTTATTGAAATTAACTGGTTCTATAGCTGTTATTGCGACACATTCAGCTTATTTTGTTCGCGAGGTACCTAGAAATCAGGTACTTGTATTCAAAGAAGGGTCTAATGGTCAGGTAGATATACAAAACCCAAGGCTTAAGACTTTTGGCGCTGATGTGGGGGCTATTTCATATTTTGTTTTTGAAGATGAGATCACGAATGGACTCGTTGAGGATATATTAGAACAGTTTCCAAAAACTCAAAAGGAAAGACAACTTTTATTGAGTGAGTTAGAGAGTGAGCTATCGGCCGATGTTGTTATGTTTCTCCGCAGAAAATTGAAAATGGAAATAGTTTGTGAAGACGATTAAACCACCTGAAGTCGATGATATTCAAGAGCTACAGGTATTAGCTAATAATAGTAATTTAGGGAGTTATCCTAAACTGCTAAGTGAATATATTCGATTTCGCAGCCAATACGAAGATTATATTGATAAAAAGGGTGATCCTTGGAGAGTTGTACCAATGGGGATTTGTCGTGACTTTAAAGATGCATTAATTTGTCACTATGATAAAGCTCCAAAAAAGAGTTTAGAATTCATAAAAGCTTCACGTTATAACTTATCACCAACTTTATGTCCTATGTGTGGAGGATTTGGAAACGGCACACTGGATCATTATCTACCGAAAAGTAATTTTCCAGAATTTTCGTTCTATTCTAAAAATCTTGTACCTGCCTGCAACTGTAATTCTTTACGGGGAACATCAGTCAAAGGAGCTGTATCCCCAGCAAGACCAATACATCCTTATTTTGATGATTTTTTAGACCAACGCTTGTACCAGGCTTCCTTTGAAGGGGGATTTGAAGCTCCAAAAATATCTATAGAGATAATTGATGATAACCACCCTAAGATCGATATTTTGCAGTTTCACTTGAATGAAATCATTATTAATGATTCGACACAAGGCTGGTTTGATAAATATTGGGCAGATTTAAGTCTTCGTCCACACGATATTCTTGATTTGGTTCTTCCTGAGATTCCCCATATAGTAACAGGTGCTGAGCTATCAATTGCTATTAAGCGGTACAGAAACTCTAAAGATAAAGAACATGATACTCCCAATAATTGGTTGTCGATATTCTACACCGGTTTAATGGGTGAGCAAGCTCGTATAGATAAGCTCGCAGAAGTTATTAACAGATCACGCTGATATGTATATGGTTATTCAAAGCATGAAAATCTACATTATAGCTACAATAGGCAAACGATATTATTAGATGGAGTACGCTCAAGGCTTATATGGCTTTGCATCATAATTTATACTAATAATAGTTTAACAGTAACGGATGAGTATTAAGTCTATTAAACCATAAAGTGCTACGGGCAAACTTTATTGTCATTTTTTCTCTTACGGGCAAACTTTATTGTCGCTGCACATAGCTGTGCAGCGACAATAAAGTTTGCCCGTAGTGAGATATGCTACAACATGCTCATTTCTCTAGCTGATTTAAGGTTATAGATAATGAGCAGTTACACAATTCTTATTACACCTATTTTGTGTTCTTTTGCAAATCAAAAAAGAACCTCATCAGTTCTTACCTACTTCCAATTAGCTACTTCGTCTAAAGACGTATCTTGAGTTGAAGCAAACATAAAAAATATGAAAGTCATTTTAAAACAAGTGTTTGAATATTTTTTAATGCCAAGTCAAATAATAACAAAATGTTCATATTTGGAACTTTGCAGCGTCTATGTGGTCATATTAAATTAGTGTTATAGGGAACACTTATTGTTTAGGGAACAAATATTGTGACAACGTGGCGCTGGCCTTTTATTATTTCATTACTGCTCCACGGGATAATTTTTTCAATATTAATGAGTGTTAAAACCCCAAAATTAATAGTGACAGACACTCCCCCAATTAAAGCATACATGGTTAGTATGGCGTTGCCTAAGTCATTGCCTAGAATAGAAAAGAAGAGCAACCAGCACGACGAAGCCACGCTGTTGAAAAAGCTTGAAAAACCAATTATTCCTGCTGCAAATACGATTGTAAAAATTAAAAAAACAATAAAGCCTGTAACGCCCAAGGCACAAACAGACTCTAACAGCTATAAAAAAATAGACCTTAAATTAGGTTTAAAGAGCATACTAAAGCAACAGCAAAATACATTCCGATCAACACCTCCAACGTCACAAGTTTTAGCACAACCACAGCGTATTACAGTGCCAAAGGAGCACCAGCAAACCAGCATAGACCCATTAAAAGTTGAAAAGCAAAGCATGCAATTAACTATCTATCGCCTCGGAGATAACTGCTTTAAAAAGGTATCGATAGGAGCTGGTGTAATGCCAAAAAGTGACCTACCAGATAGTTACTTAGTAGGCACCACTTGTGCTAAAACAAAAGTAACCGACGCCTACGATCAAGCTATGAACAAATGGTTAGATAAAAAGTGACTACGGTGTGGAAGTTATTAGAAATAAAAAAGAGCTGGCACAAATTTTGTTAAGACAGCTATTTTGACAAACATGGAGTTAACCAATTCAGCTCAAAGAAGAACTTATACCCTTACCTCAACATAGTACCTGAGTTAATCGCAAAATTTCCTACTAACTAGTTAATGGTTACTTTTATCCTTGTTTTCTTGTTCAATCACTTCGTTTTACAGAACATGTATGTAAGTTAAAATACCTACTTCGGGCAAATACTCGTGTAACAACATATATATAAAATATAGAAGCACATAAAACACGCCATAATTTTTGTTTGCTTTATGTTCAAAAACTGATTAACATGCGCTCGTTCAATTGTTCAGCACTTACCCTAAGTGTTGGATTCATCAACTAACTGTGAAGGAGAAAATACTATGACAATTACATCAACATCCTTTGCAGGTCTTATCCGATAAGAAACTTGTTACTTAAACACGCTTTTATATATTAAGTACATTTAGGTAAGCATTGCGTTTAAACGCGTTCCTTTCGTTTGATTTCAAAATAGATCCAGACCTGCCAATTCGTATTTCGTTTTAATCCTATTTTTCTAACAAAGAAAAAGGAATTGGTATTATGGGCAAATCCGTCCAAAAAATAACTGATAAAGTTAGCCTTATTGCGTCTGCTGATACGTGGATTGAGGGGCTGGCGATACAGCAACTGATCAAAACATCAGAGCTAAATGGTATGCAACGCGTTGCGGGCATGCCTGATTTACACCCAGGTAGAGGGTATCCTATCGGGGCTGCATTTTTCACTACCAACAAAATTTACCCTGCATTAGTGGGTAACGATATTGGCTGTGGTATGGCGCTGTGGCAAACCACAGCCAAAGTAGCAAAAGTAAATCTAGATAAACTTGCCAAAAAATTTACACATATTGAGCTGCCACTTGATGAAAGTTGGTTCTCAATCATAGAAAGTAACAAAGCGGCAAAAAATATTACTACCAAGGGTTATGATAGTGCCTTGGGTACCATTGGTGGAGGTAATCATTTTGCTGAGTTTCAAGCTATTGATGAGATATACAATCAAAGTGCCTTAGATGAGTTAGGGCTAAGTAAAAAGCATCTTCAATTATTGGTTCATTCAGGCTCGCGTGGGTTAGGGCAATCAATATTGGTTGAACATATAGCGGGTCATAATCACGATGGCTTATGTGAAAGTGATGCTGACTTTAAAGATTACATGAGCAAGCATGATGAAGCTGTGCGCTTTGCTGAACTTAATCGTGAGCTGATCGCTAAGCGGTTTTTAGAGGCTATACGAGCAAATGGTGAGTGTACCTTAGATATTAACCATAATTTAGTATCGGCTAAAAACATTGACGGTTGTGATGGCTGGTTACACAGAAAAGGTGCTACACCGAGTGATAAAGGCTATGTAGTGATCCCAGGCTCTCGTGGCGATTACAGTTATCTTGTAAAACCTGTATTTACAGCGTTTATTGGTAATGATCTAACAGTGCAGGAAAGTATCAATACCAGTTTATTTTCACTTGCACACGGCGCGGGGCGAAAATGGCAGCGTGGTGAGTGCCATGGCCGATTAGGTCATAAATACAAGCGCGAAAATTTATATCGTACAGCGTTAGGCAGCAGAGTTGTTTGTGGTAATAAAGAATTGCTATACGACGAAGCACCACAAGCATACAAAAAGTGCGAAACGGTGATCAGCGATATGGTCGATGCAGGGTTAATTGAAGTTGTGGCTAAGTTACGCCCGATACTAACCTTTAAAACAAATGGAGATTGTTCATCATGATATTACTACAACTATCTGCTGGGCAGGGCCCTATCGAGTGTTGCAAAGCTGTTGGTTTGGCGCTGAAAACGATTGAAAAGCAATGCCTCGCACAAGGCATAGAACTCGAGATTGTTGAGGCTATTAGCGCAACCGAACGAGGCTGTTTAAAGTCGGTTTTATTGCAACTTGATTCAACAGCCGATAGCGCGGCTAAGCAATTGGCTCAGTCATGGCAAGGTACTATGTTGTGGGTATGTCAAAGTCAGTATCGGCCTAAGCATAAACGTAAAAACTGGTTTTTTAGTGGGCAACTGTTCGATATTGATGAAAGTAAGCTTGATAAAGGCGTAACTTTTCAAACATGTCGCGCGTCTGGCGCTGGCGGTCAACATGTTAATACTACTGATTCAGCGGTAAGAGCAACCCACACAGCAACGGGGATTTCGGTACGTGTTGAGAGTGAGCGCAGTCAACATGCCAATAAGCGTTTAGCAAGTGTGTTGTTGTTTCAAAAACTAGAGCAAGTAGCGTTGGATAAAATGACTCAGCAAGAAACAGTACGTTGGCAGCAGCACTGGGAAGTTGAACGTGGTAACCCAGTAAAAACTTTTACTGGTGAAAAGTTTGTTTTAAACCGTGACTGCTCAGTTAATAAAGGAGTACATAATTAATGAAGGAACATAAAGTGACAAATGTACTTTTCATTTGTAGTCGCAATCAGTGGCGAAGCCCAACGGGTGAGCAAGTATGGAAAAATCACCCAGAGCTTGCTGTTAGCTCAGCAGGCACCAGCCCTAATGCAAAGAGAACAGTGAATGCCAAAATGATGCAATGGGCTGATGTCATATTTGTTATGGAGCAAAAACACAAAAATAGACTAAAAGCGCAATTTGGAGATTTATTAACGTATAAAGATATTCAAGTATTAGATATTGCTGATGAATACCAATATATGGATAACGAGTTAGTAAGTATTATAAAACAAAGCGTTGGCAGCTATTTAGCACTAACTTTAGCGTAGCGTTTTTTATCTTGTTTGTGAATCGGTACGAACAAGATAAAACATTCGCGACTAAAGTCGTTCCTACATGATACAAGTACTCGTGTGAGTGGCTTTAGTCACCAATAAAAGCTTTTTGCGACTACTATTTAAGCAGTTAGCTTATTGATTGTTAAAATAAAGGTTTTTGCTAGTGACAAGCCAGTAAAAACTTTTTATACTGCAACCCGCTTTAGTCGCTTAGGTGGTTAAACGCTTCAAAAATTTAGCTTTGTTTTTTAAAAACATAAGCTAATACAAAATGGCCCCTTAGCTCAGTTGGTTAGAGCACACGACTCATAATCGTTAGGTCCCCAGTTCGAGTCTGGGAGGGGCCACCACTTTTATACGCTTTCCAAGTAAATACCTAATAAACAAAATTACTCAGTTGTTCGTTTTATCAATACGATATTTACGCTTTGTTATTAAATAACAATCCTGAACTTGTATTACCTGCAGATGTAAATAAGCTATTTACTAAGGTTGAGACATTTTTTCTAACCGTTAACTGTATAAAACTTAATTCATCATCTAATTGCTTATTTAGCTCCGTTAATTGCTGTTGTTGCTGTGTTTTAGATAATGTTTCGTCATTTTTTACCGTTTTTATTTTATTCTGTAGTTGATCTATGTTCTTTAGAGTTTGTTCCTGCGAAGTTTCCTCAGGCTGTTTGGTTTCATCATCTTCTTTACTGTCAGTGTTCGCAATATTTCTGTTTTCAGAAGTGCTTGTTTTATCATTCTGAGACTTTACATCTACGTTGCTTGTAGTCGATTGTGTATTTAAATTATTTTGCTTTATATTATGTGATTCAATTTGTATTTGTGGATGAAAAGCATTCAACTTCATAAAGTCCTCTACGTGATAAAAAATTGACTGATTTTAGTTCAGGTCTGAATAAATATTTTTATGCACTTTTCGTTCCAAAAATAGGGTCTGTATTTTTAAGATTAAATATTACTAATTAAAGGTTATGTTAATGGCATTTAATGCTATTTCCTTAAAGGTGTGATAATTTGCCTCAATATTTTGGATACTTTTTTGTAAAAAATATTCTCATCAGTTTAGCTGTTGACAAACAAGCTGTTTGTTTTAAAAGTTCTCGAAGAATTACTCCTTGCTGTAATTCTGTAAGATTGATTGCGGTGTTGTAAAATAACAACTAACCTTAAGATAAAAGATTGGGGAGGTTTAATTAGTGAATGATAAATCAATGGAATGCGATAGAGTGTTGTGTAGCAATTGCACGGATGAAGAAAGCCTTGGTTTTGATTTTACAATGGCATTTCAACCAATTATAAATTGCCAAACTAACTCTATTTTTGGTTATGAGGCACTTGTTCGTGGTTTAAATAATGAATCTGCGTATTCAGTTATTTCTAAAGTGAATGATGCTAATCGTTATACTTTTGACCAGCTATGTCGCATTAAGGCAATTGCATTAGCCGCAAAACTAGGCGTTGATTCGATGTTAAGCATTAATTTCTTACCTAATGCTATTTATAAGCCAGAACGCTGTATTCGTACTACATTAGAAGCCGCTAAAAAATATAATTTTCCTACTCAACGTATTATGTTTGAGTTTACTGAAGTTGAGAAAATAGAAGATAGTGCTCATATAAAGCGAGTGGTTGAGTATTACCAGTCGTTAGGTTTTACAACAGCCACGGATGATTTTGGATCTGGTTATTCAGGACTTAATTTATTAGCCGATTTTCAGACTGATATTATTAAGTTAGATATGGAGCTTATTCGCAATATAGATTCAGATAAAGTACGCCAAGCAATTGTGACCCATAGCTTAAATATGTTTCGTGATCTAAATATCACTCCGCTAGCTGAAGGGATAGAGACTCTTCAGGAATATGCTTGGCTAAAAGCAGCGGGCATAGAATTAATGCAAGGCTATTTATTTGCAAAACCAGGTTTTGAGAGTTTACCAACGATTGATTTTAATGACTATTGATTACTCTTTGGTAACGCGAGCGATAACAATGCTGCTAGGGCAATAAAGCAGCTTGAGATCCACAAGCAAGCTTCTAGCCCGTGTTGTTGATATACCCAGCCCGAAAGCACTGTGCCTAATAATCTGCCCATGGCATTTGCCATATAGTAAAAGCCCACATCAAGTGACACGCCATCACTATCAGCAAGGCTTACAATTAAATAGCTATGCAATGATGAGTTAATCGCAAACACCGCACCAAATATCAGTAAACCGATAATAACGGATGCTTGTATATAAAAGTCAAAATGCAGAGCTAAGGCAATAATGGCCGGTATAGCTGTTAAGTAACTGGCCCATAAAAAAGCGCTACGGCCACAGGGCACCTGAACTGATTTTTTTCCTGTACTCATTATGTTTGTAATATAAGGCGCAAAAGACTGCACTATGCCATAACCAATAATCCAGCATGCCATAAAGCCGCCAACCCACCAGTGATCCCAGGCAAATGTAGCCGCTAAAAATACCGGTAGCGCCACAACAAACCAAACATCTCTGGCGGCAAATAAAAATAGTCGTGCCGCAGAAAGTACATTAATTGCTTTGCTCTTAGAGAATAGCTCACTAAATTTGGCTTTATTTTTAGCTTTGCCTAAATCTTCTTTTAATGCGAATACACTAAATAGCCAAACCATAGTGAGCATGCAGATCATGATTAGCATTGCGCCATGAAACTCTAGCAAAGTCAGCAGTACACCACCTAAAAAGAAGCCAACACCTTTTAACGCATTTTTAGAACCCGTTAAAATAGCCACCCATTTGAAAAGCTGGCCTTGCGCGTCTTTTGGTACTAGTAACTTAATAGCGCTTTTGGCGCTCATTTTATTCAGATCTTTTGCGATCCCTGAAAGCGCCTGCGCAGCCATCACATAAATTACGGTGAGTGTATCTACAGGTGCCATAAGCATTGCCAAAGACACAATTTGTAATGCTAAGCCAATGTTCATGGTTTTATTCAGGCCGAATCGAGCTCCCAGCCATCCGCCCACTAAATTGGTGATCACACCAAAAATTTCATAAAACAAAAACAACATAGCAATACTAAGTGGGCTGTAACCTAATTGATAAAAATACAGCACCACGAGCATCCGCAATGCGCCATCAGTTAAAGTAAATGCCCAGTAATTACCGGTAATGATCAAATATTGTTTTATTTGTGGGGAGAGTGCTGTGAATCGATCCACGGTTAATTATTCCTTGTCAGCTAGACCAACTTTACGTACCAGTTCCGCAGTTCGGTTCGCGTAGCCCCATTCATTGTCGTACCACACATAAAGTTTTACTTGAGTGTCGTTGATCACCATGGTTGATAGCGCATCAATGATGCTGGAACGAGGATCGGTTTTGTAGTCAATAGATACCAGTGGGCGTTCTTCGTAGCCCATAATGCCTTTTAGTTCATTTTCAGCAGCATCCTTAAGTAATTTATTTACTTCAGCAACGGTGGTACCGCGCTCAAGTTCAAATACACAGTCAGTAATTGATGCGTTAGTTAGCGGAACGCGAATAGCATGGCCATTTAGTTTACCTTTTAACTCTGGAAATATATGCGTTATTGCAGTAGCTGAACCAGTTGTAGTGGGGATCAAACTTGTGCCGCATGAACGTGCACGGCGTAAGTCTTTATGCGGCGCATCAATAATTGTTTGGGTGTTGGTTATGTCATGAATGGTGGTGATTGAGCCATGCTTGATACCAATCTTTTCATGAATAACTTTTACTACTGGTGCTAAGCAGTTAGTTGTGCATGATGCAGCGGTAATGATTGGGTAAATCTCTTTATTATAAAGGTGGTCGTTTACACCTATTACTACATTTAAAATACCCTCTTCTTTTACTGGTGCTGTAACAACAACGCGTTTTACACCTTGATCTAGGTAAGCTTGCAGTAGTGCCTTGGTTTTAATTTTACCCGACGCTTCAATAACGACATCACAGTTAGACCAATCAGTCTGTTCTGTTTTAGTGTTTTGCGTAAAAGCAATTGTTTTACCATTAATTATAATAGTATCTTCAGTATGACTTGCTTCGTGATGCCATTTACCGTGTACTGAATCAAACGTCATTAAATGAGCGAATGTTTCAGCATTACCGCCTGGATCGTTAATATGGACAATTTCTATATCATGCCAATCAAATGCTGCGCGCATTGATAATCGGCCCATACGGCCAAAACCATTTATACCTACTTTTACTGTCATAATTACATCCTGATTAATTGTTGGGTTGTAAGTGCGGTAAAGCTAGCGCTTCATTACGTTAGCCAATGTTAAATTGTGCTGTGTTTATTAAAGTTATCGTTAACTGCAAAAGCTCACTTTATTAGGTCGTTTATGCATAGTCGCTAATCGCTTAAGGCTGTTGATGATCAGATGGAGATTACTTTCAGTGGTTGTACTAATAATCGTCTTGCTCCATTGTGGCAATCTTGGATTAATTTGGTAAAACACCCATTGTCCGTGCTTTCTATCTGTAATGATGCCGGCTTTCTTTAATACGGCTAAGTTACGCGATACCTTTGGTTGGCTTTGCTCTTGCAGTGCTACCATTAATTCGCAAACACATAACTCGCCATAGTAGTTGGTTAACATTAAAGTTTTTAATCGGATCTGATCAGTTAAGCATTTATAAAATATGCTTGGATCTATCGATAACTCGTTATCTTGATCTGAGATGGTACTACTACATAGTGGCACACACTGATGTGATTGCAGGTTATTAATATTACCGTGTACGTCAATAAACATATCCAGTCGTTTATCAAGTTCATAGAGGGTTGCGACAAAGGGCTCTAAACCTACCATTACTTTTGGATCTGCAATATCCCACGCAAGTTGCAACAGTGCGCCTTTATAAGCTCTGCATTTATTGTTTGCTCTTTCACATAGCGTAATAACATAATCAAAAGTCTTATCTGTAAACTCAGCTATATGTTTTGCGCTGAGCTCAGTTATCGGCAAGTTAAACTTTTGCAAACAATTAATTGTTCTAGGATCAATATCTTTAGGAGCGATCCCAGCACTATAAACATCAAAAATCTCTCCCGCTTTATTTCTCAGTAATACTTCTGCCATTTGTGAACGGGCTGAATTCTCAGTGCACAGAAAGAGCACACTTTGCTTTGAGCTATTACTTTGGGACATGTAAATTAAATATTCTGACTGACAATATCCATTAAGTGTATATATGAAATTTCATATATACAATACTAGTGTTATTAATATCAACGTATATGAATGTGAAACCCTATTTTAGAAGGATTGAACAATAGCGATTATCTATTTTTTAGATGTGTTTTTAAGCATCTTGGCTAAAAAGCAACCGTAAGGCATGTTTTTTATAGTTTTCATTAAAAAACGCTTGCGTAAAATTCGCCGCGCCCTATAATGCGACCCCACTGAGACGGCAGACAGCAACGCTTAGCGAGGCAAGAGTTAATCAGTTAGTCGAGTAAAACTTGAGTTTAGATTATTAAGAAAGTTTAAAATTAAGTGTTGACAAAAAAATAGGAAAGCGTAATATGCGCAGCCCTAGCGAGATAAAGTTTAACTTTAACCGCAACGTTCTTTAACAATATAAAGCAATCATCTGTGTGG
>NZ_JACJEV010000048.1:0-22942 GCF_014164235.1 Pseudoalteromonas sp. SG44-17
CAGCTATCAGCTATCAGCTATCAGCTATCAGCTAAACCTCAATACCCGACTGTTTTAGTCAAGTACTGTGTTCATTGTAATTACCTGAGTAATTTAGTCAAGTATTAGTCTTATAACTTTCGCTTATTTAGTAGACTTATTTATTGAGGTTAAAATACCGCGCAAAATATTTAGCTCTGCATCTTCTGGGCGTGCGCGGTTAAATAAACGACGTAACTTAGTCATTACCATGCCCGGATGCTGCTTAATAATAAAGCCTGTTTCCAGTAAGGTTTGTTCTAAGTGTTCGTAAAATAACTCGGTTTGTTTTGAACTTGGATACACAGCATCATCTACTTGCGTGGCTTTTGGTTGCAGATTTAAAAACGCCATACGTGTTTCGTAACATAAGGTCTGCACAGCCATTGCTAAATTAAGCGAGCTGTATTCAGGATTAGCAGGAATACACACATGGTAGTTACATAGTTGTAGTTCTTCATTACTTAAGCCGCTATTTTCGCGACCAAAAACTAATGCCACAGGACCAGTAACAGCTTCAGCAACTAGCTTCTCACCACACTCACGTGGTTCCACCATCGGCCACGATAAAGTACGTGAACGGGCGCTAGTACCAATAGTTAGAGCACAACCTGCAATCGCTTCAGCAACTGTGTCAACTATTACCGCATTACCTAGCACATCAGTTGCACCGGCTGCTAATGCGCTGGCGTGGCTATCAACTTCACACGCTGGATCAACTAAATACAGTTTTGATAAGCCCATGGTTTTCATCGCGCGCGCCGCTGAGCCGATGTTACCTGAATGCGAGGTGTTTACTAAAACAATGCGGATGTCATCTAAGATCATTACTGTTTAACTCATACCAAAAAATTGCGCGAATTATAACATAGAGAAAAGCTGTAAGCAGCAAAGATTCTAGATTCTAGGTTCTAGGTAATAAATATGGGAAGTTTTATGTATCAACGATCAATGCTGGCTTTTGTCTTGTAATTTTTACCTTGCAACTCAAGCCAGTACAAAAAACACTCAAAAATTTTTGGGGTTTATTGTTTACTTTGTGTCAAAAATCGCTAGAATACGCCGGCTGAAATATATAGAAATATATACACGTTCTTTTACAACCCAAAGGTAATACCATGCATCCAATGTTAAACATTGCGGTTCGCGCTGCGCGTAACGCAGGCAAAATTTTACTTCGCGCTGGCGAAGATTTATCAAAAGTTGAAGTGCAACAAAAAGGCACTAATGATTTAGTAACGAATATTGATAAAGAAGCCGAAGCCGTAATTCGCGACACTATTTTACAATCTTACCCTACTCACTCTATTGTTGGTGAAGAGCTAGGTGAGCACGTAGGTAAAGATGCAGATTACCAATGGATTGTTGATCCTATTGATGGCACTACAAACTTCATCAAAGGCATCCCTCATTACGCGGTTTCTATCGCACTTAAAGTTAAAGGTCGTCTAGACCAAGCTGTTATCTACGATCCAATTCGTGGCGAGCTTTTCACCGCTTCTCGTGGTCAAGGCGCACAGCTAAATAGCAAACGTCTTCGTGTAAGTAAAACTACCGTTCTTTCTGGTACTGTTCTTGCCACTGGTTTCCCATTCAAAAACAAACACCATATGGATGCGTATACTGAAGCATTCAAAGCATTGTTTGTTCACACTGCTGATATTCGCCGTGCCGGTTGTTCTGCACTAGACATGGCATACGTGGCAGCTGGCCGTGTTGATGGTTTCTTTGAAATTGGTTTGAAACCATGGAACTCAGCTGCAGGTGAACTAATGGTTAAAGAAGCTGGCGGTATGGTTGTAGATTTTGCCGGTGGTAATAATTACGCTCACAGCGGTAATATTATCTGTGGCGCACCGAAATTAACACAAGCGATGATCCGTGAAATTCGCCCAGTATTAACTGAAGCGTTACTTCGCTAATAGCGAGTTATACTCAGATCGATACTAAAAGGAGCCTAGGCTCCTTTTTTAATGATTAAAATAAGGGTTCTCTAATTTGATCTCAACAGTGTTTTGCGGATCAAATGGCAAGGCCTTTAAATCATCGCCAAAATACTGGTTAAATAGCTCATCAAAACTACCGTTCTTTTGCATAATAGCTAAGCCATCGCTGAGCGTTTTTGCCAGTTCTGGCTTGTGTTTGGCCACAAAGTAATAAAAAGCACTCGGGTAGCTAATATATAAATTTGGCACAATAACCAGCGCTTGCTTATTAACTTCTTTTAACTCTGAGCTTACTTCTATGAAGGAGCGAGGAAAGTAATCAACTCGTCCGGTCAAAACGATATTAAACATCGCTTGATAATTTGCAAACGGTCGCACCGATAAATCATTGTATGCCAATATTTTGGTATCGGGCCAGTCATGCCCTTGAATTGCAGTAAACCCTTTTAGTTGCTCTTTGCTCTTGATATCAGCAAAGCGATTAAGAAACAACTGCCTAGTTACTAAGGCTCGCTTACCAATATAACCTTTAAATAACGGCACTTTTATCGGTATTGCTAAGGTTTCGCGTTCGGGGCTGGTCATACTCCAATATAGGTCAACGCTATTATCGGCAAGGGCTATGAGCGCGCGCTGCTGGTGAGGATGTACCACGACAGATTCTAACTGGGCTGAATAATTAGCAGCATCAAGCGCACGTTGCAGTAACTCTTTTAAGTATGCATCTCGTTTATATAATGTTCGAGGTTCTTGAGCGATTGTGACCGTTTCTTTTGCTGCAGTTTTAGCACTGTATACGGTACTAACAATAAGTACCGAGAGCGAGATGAGTGAAAAGAAATACCTAGTCATATTTATTATTTTCTAGTGTTTTAGTAAAGCTACACGCTGAGCAATAAATACTCAAGAAAAACAGCCCTACTTAACGTTATTTTATATGACTTGTTTCTCAGGAGTTAAACGCACAACCGCCAAAGCAGGACCACGTCGTTTACATAAAAATAGATAGCTGTGGCGATAGCGTTTTGCTTCTTTTTTAGCATCTGTTGCCAATGCAGCAATTTGATGGCTGTTAGTACACTGCTCTAGATCGGGTTCAACAACGCCAATCGATAAAGTAAGTAAAGGTACAAATTGCTTTTCACCTTCACGATTAGTTGCCCAATAACCACCACTGGCAATATGCTCTGGCGTAAAGAATGCACGAGATTTCAGCTCAAACTCAGTTATTATGTTGTTACATACTGTAGCCGCATCATCACCATCAAAGACCACCATAAAATCATCGCCACCAATATGACCAACAAAACTGGGCACGTTACTACAAGCTTGGGTGGTGACATCGGCCAATAATTTGATAACACTATCACCACTGGCGTAACCATATAAATCGTTGAACTGCTTAAAGTGGTTTAAATCAATATAGGCTAATGCAAAGCTGTGTTTGGCTCTTAATCTATGCTCAATTGCTTCGTTAATTGCAACATTCCCCGGCAGCATAGTAAGTGGATTAGCATGCTGAGCATGACGAATTTTCTCTTCCGTAATATGTTTTAAAATATCCCGCAGTGGCGCGAGCCCTAAGTACTGATCAGTGCGAGTGATCACAATATGACGGCGAATATCAAAATCATTTTCGGTAATTTGCTGACTAACAGTATCAAGCAGCTGATTTTCATCAACTACCAAGGGTTGCTTATGCATTAGTGCCGTAACCGGTTGTTTGTCGTATAAAGCATGGCCATAAGGAGCCGCAAATACTTCTGTCAGTTGATCTTTGTGTAATAAGCCTATCGGCTGCAAGCTTTCATTGACAACCGCAAGACTGATAATCGATTTATCTTTTTCAAAAATATTATGCGCATCTTTACAACGAGTATGACTGTCTATTGGCGCTTGTTCGATCGCTAACCAACCTATCGCCATTGATTGCTCAAACTGATTGTTAAGTGGGGTAAAACTTAATTGCTGTAATTGAGCTGAGTCAAACGCTAAGCTAGGTTTTAAACTTGGTCGTTCCAGCAAAAAGCCTTGCGCATTCACAATGCCTAGCCCTTCAAGTAAACTGAGTTCTTCAACCCGCTCTATGCCCTCTGCTATCACCGCTGTTTTGGTAACTTTCGCTAACTCTATAATTGATTTTAAAAATTCTTTTTTAACCACGCTTTCATCGCAATGGTCAATAAAATAACGGTCAATCTTCACATAGTCAGGACATAATTCTGACCATTGCTTTAACCCTGAGTAGCCTGCACCTAAATCATCGATGGCAATCGAAAAACCGAGCTGGCGATAATGGGCAATTGTTTTTAGCAATAAAAAACCATCATCAACCTTTTCTTGTTCGGTAACTTCAATCACCACTCTATTAGCGGCCAAGCCAAACTGCTTAATTAGGTGTAATGTTTCGCCTTTCGGATGGCAGGGATCAAGTAACGTTTTAGGACTTACATTTAAGAATAATTTGCCTTGTAGTTTTAACCTTACAAAATTTTCGATCGCTTTTGAACGGCATAACAACTCAAGCTCTGAGATTTTATCGTGCACAATTGCAGCACTAAAAAGCGCATTTGGCATCTCTAGATCACAATTTTTAGGGCCTCGACTTAATGCTTCGTAACCTAAAATTTGCTGCCCTGCAATATCAAAGATGGGTTGAAACAGTGTCGTTATTTCACTGTTTTTTAAGATATTTTCTAATATACCTAGCCGAGCACTCACTTATCATCAACCCATTACTTCATTAAGAGAGTGCTAAAGTAGCAAGCTGGTATGACAATTTTATGTCAGTACCCGTTAACACTCCGGCATTTTGTTATTTATTTAATGCTTGTTCAACCTGATCAAAATGAGCTATCACCTCAATAATCTCAAGTTCAGCATATTCATAAGCTTGTGGGTCAACAAATCCTAAACGAGCAACCGCCTGTACAGTCGCAGGATGAACCAATAAATCCTTACCGTGATAACATATGGGATCGTCAAACTTAGGTAGCTTACCATCGCTATGATAACCACTTTCAATTTCTTCTAGGGGCAATGAAGGGAGCAAATCAGCAACAGCAATAAGCGCATTTATGTATTCAGCACATTGTGGATAATCAACTATCAAGTCATTGAGGATAGTCTGCGATAGCGCGACTAAATCAGCAGATTGAGTTTCTAAATTAGCTGCGTCTTTTTGCACTCGAATACTGCGAAGTAAGTTATTAGCTTGATGCTGATAATGTTCAAGTGTTGTTAATTGATAAGGTTGTACTGCAGCCTTTGATTGCTTAGGTTTAACGTTGTCATCACATCCGCTAACAATAATTAGACTACTAGCGACTACAAGTTGCTTTAACATTAGTTGGTTACATCAATACTTAATCAATAATTACTATTATAGGAAATATTACGTTCCATAAATAGCAATTATTAAAAGCGACCTATTTAAAGCTACGCGGCCTAAAACCCCGCCGACAAATATGCAAATACAAGGGGCTTGCCCCTTACGTAGGCCTTTTATTCTTTCAGCTTCTCTCTGGCTTGATACTCTAAAGCTACAAATACTATTAGACTATTCACCACCACCATCGGGGCACTTCTAACCTCCTTAGCTTTTTCAAGTACATTGTTAATTTTCAAAAACTGAGTTCGCTTACCCTATTTGTCATCTTTGTGACTAGACCTAAATTTCGCTGCGGCTCGGTTAATGGCTTTTCTGAATGATACTCTTGGCATCAAGATAAGATCACTGTTTTGCGTGCCAAAGGTATAGTCATAAGGAAAATGTTTACGCTCTATATTTGGCCCAAATTTGCCCGTGGCAAATATACCCTGATGACAACTAATACAATTACTGGTGGAATCGGGCCCTTCAATAAAAGGGTTAGAATTCCAAGTGATTACCTCTTTTTTATTGCGATAGTTTAAAAATAATTTTTTACTGCCAGTAAACAGCGGGAGGTTATTCATTCCATTTCCTGGGGAGGGATCCATTTCCAGTTCATTGACCGACACTAACATAATATAGTTGCTGTAGACGTCACTGATACTGTCCGGTCTGTCACTACCAAAGCCTATATCTGGTTCGGGTTGCCAAATAAATGAGATCCATATCCAATCTTTAAGCTCTTTAGTAACAATGTGAAAACCTTTTAGGACAAAGGTTCTATCACCATCACTCATGGTAAAAGCGTTAGTTTTATCTAGGCAATACTCTCCTCTTTCAACCCATGCACCGCTATTAGCGATAACCTGATGTACACCGCTGGGGCTCAAATCTTTAACATTACTTTTATAGCAAAGGCCATTGGCACTTTGAGATTTAACTTCGCCCCAGGCTAATTTCATCATTATGGAGGTTGCCGGAAATTCCACCATACAATTGGAATGAGATGCTTTGTCCGCTAGCGGTGTGTCCATTAATTTTACCGTCACCGCTTGACATGCAGCAATACTACGAAAGTGTTGCAATATGTGAAGCACATAATCAGAGTTGTAAACTGCAGGAGAAAATAGTTGGAACCCCCCTGTCAATGGTGCCGGATCAATATTGGGCGATTTAGGTCTTTGAATACTCGACAATAACTTCTGGGCTGCACTTTCTGTAAGCCCCGAACCCGTAAACGCTGAATTTGAATCTATTGTGTCTAAAAGATACTCAATGTCATCACGGGAAAACCAGGTTTGCCACAGTGAAGTAAGGTTATTTTCCACAATAAAACCAAATCCGGTTTGTTGTTTGGCAGGCGCTAAAACTTCAGCTGAAATTTGCCAAGCGATCTTCCTCCGAAGAGAAAAGTCTGCTGCAAGCTCTATAGAGTCAAGCTCACCTACACCAATATAGGGCTCAGGTTTAACGTGAGACCAACTCTCCACAGGTTTGGTTATCATGGCGGCAGAGATGTCTAAACTCATCCCGATTAGAAAAGAGGCTATCATCAGGTTCTGTTGGATAGACTTAGACACTCTGCTTTCTCCAATCTTAACTAGCACTTTTAAGTTCAATTTTTTGCTTTAGCGACAAGCCCCAATTAAATCTGGCATCCATGTGAAGTGCTTGATCTACATACTGACTAGCCTCTTTAAAGTGATTGAAGAACAGGTGACAATTAGAAAGCCAATAAAGAGCATCAAGGTGCCCCCATGATGGTATTTGTTCTGTTACTGGCAGCGCAGTTTCGAATAACTCCACAGATTTAGTCAGTAGCGTAAGCGCTTTTTTCTTACTCCCACCAACTAGCCTAGGTTTGTTCATAAAGGACAAACCTTGCAATAGGTAAGTACGGGGGTTGTTAGGATTTATTTCAAGCGCAATCTTGAAGGATTTATCCGATGTCATCCCTGCTCTCGCCTTCGCTATAGGCTCAGAAGTTGCAGCCGCCAAGTGACCACTACAACAGGCAAGCAGATTATAGAATTCATCGCTATTGTCTTCTATACCATGAGCATCTTTCAACAAGGTTATGGCCTGTTGTGAATGTGTTTTGCTGTCTCCTCCCAATTGACTCAATGTCAATAACACAAATGCGCCATAATAGATCTGCCAGTGCTTTAATTGTTCTGGCATTTGCTCTTCAACAAAGGCTGTAAAGAACTGTTTTAATCCATCGGCATCATGTTGCATTTTTAGCTGCCAGATTTGCGCTTCAATGTCTAAAAAGCGATGCATTTGTTGATTCATTATTATTTCCTTACTTGAATTAACCTTTTCTAATACCGTTAACGATTGAGCGCTTTAGTGAAATAAAAGTCGGGGGTAGTCCGCTAACCAACGCCATAGCTATAGATGTCAGAACAGCGATGAAGGCACTTTGCCAGGTAATGCTAAATGGAAAAACCACTTCACTTAGGCTGAGATGATTCAAAATCACGGCTTTGGTTTGGGTAAATATGCCCAATGTCACCAATATTCCCACTACCGCACCAGCTATATTGATCAGTATGGTGACACTGTAAATACTGGACGCCAGACTTGCCGAAGAAAAGCCTATTGCTCTTAGTAACGCGGTTTCTCTCTGGCGCGCTTCAATCATGGTATGCATGCTCTGCAATGACGAAAAACCTGTGGCTAGGATTAAAATTATAATGCTGGGAATGGCGATAATGTCTACAAACTGAGTCATTTCATCAATTTGGCCTGCGTAGTACTGTCGCTGCGTTTTGGCAACTAAACTGATTCTGTTGTTCTCCTGATTGAGCATATTCATTATCGCCTGAGCGCTTTCAGCATCTTCAAATCCAATTCGAATAGATTGAAAAATAGCCCCCCGGTTGTAAGCATCCTGTAGTAAGCTAACGTCCCCCCAAATCTCGGACTCTGCAACAGTTTCAGTTGTTGAGAAAACGCCCACTATAATCCATTCTAATGAACCCAAAGTGATTTTTTGATTCAGTCCCAACCAGGGAAATCGCGAAATCAGCTTGTTGCCAACCATGAGTTCACGTCTGCCTGATTCAAACATTCTGCCGCTTTGTATACTGAAGTGACTTCTCAGTTTCAGTGAATCATCACCTACACCTCTAACAGCAATCACTTGGGCTTCGCGCTTGGTGGCGTCACCGACTCGAATATTAGTAAAAAGCTCCGGAGCGATAACTGGGTTACTGGAATTCGCGTAGATGAGTGTCTTTAGCTGTTCAATTTGTTGAAAATTAAAGGAACTGATCACTTCGCTTTCTGAACCATTGCCCAGTAATATCAATTGTTTATCCGATCCCGCTGTTTGAATCATCTCAGATAACCCCACGCGAAGTGACAAAAACACCAAAATGATTAAAGTCAAACTGGCGGAACAAATTAGAATAGAAGCAACCTCGTAACGCCTTTTGGCTGAACTCTTAATGTCTAATCGTAAACAATTTAAAAACAGATTCATGCTAAATCGCCGATTTTAAGTTAGCTGACAAGTCTTCCTTCAGCAATTTTAGCAAAGGAAGAGTTGCGCCTGTTGCACCAAGAGAAATAGCGATGGCGGTAATTTGAACTATGTCCCAAAACCTGAGCTCAATATCAGAGAATGGACCATCCACAAGTATTTGTCCCAGTATCCAGGAGCTTACAAAAGTAATGCAAGTAGCAATCAGCATTGCCAACACAACAACCAAAATATTCTCGATCACTAACAATGAACTAATCTTTCTTTTTGAGTAACCCACTGCACTAAAGAGTGCCAACTCTCTTTTTCGCTCCACCAGCGATTGAGCCATAGAGCTAGATGTGAGTAAAAACACTACCAGAACGGCAATGGCTAATACGAGTTTTGTCATTAGTGCTAAATCGCCTAACTGCCTACGAAATGATTCAGCGAAAGCGCTTTCTTTTGATGTAAAAGTCGGGCTTTTGCTATTTTCAAACAGGTTGTCTAACTGGGTGATAGTATTGTTGACGTCATATTCAGGACGAATCCGGGATACAAAAAAACTAGTCATACCTCTACCAAACAAACGATTCCGTTCCAAATAAGTATGTTTAATTAACATGGACTCCTCTTCAGTACCGTCCTCGGCATAAAAAATCCCAGCGATGGTAAAGGGCCAATCACTGCTGAAATTCTTTTGGGTCCAAATGCTAGTAGTGAGTATGATTTTGTCACCTGTTTTCCAATCAAAACGCTCAGCAAGTACCGGTGTGACTAAAACAGCTGTTGGATCTTCCTTCCACAAGGGCAAACTAGTATCTGGAACTTGAATTCCGTCAAACACTGCAAAATAATTGTCTTCTTCAATAGCGTATTGAGAAAAGGTCTGGTCAGGTTTGAGAAAGTAACCGCCAAACCAAGTGACGAAAGTGGCATCGTTTACCTGTGGCATTTTTCTAACCCGTTCGATGGCAGGTTGCATTAACGGCTGGGTAATTGACTGCCGGTTTATAGTAACTATGCGACGTTTATCGTCTAATTCAAATTCTACGTCATAAGCATTATCGATGCCAACAATCAAACTAAAACCAAAAAATGCCAAACACATAGGTATAATAGTCAGTACAAGCCGTACCGGCTTACGTAACATATTCCTCACTATTATCTGCAACAAACCCACACTAGCGCTCCTTATCTGAAAATGGGGAGATCTCTGAAGAAACAATGGCTTGAGTTAGCTTTCCTTTGTACAACTCTATGCGTCGGTCAGTTGCTTCTGCCGCTATCATATCGTGTGTCACCATAATGATCGTTTTCTTAAACTCTGTTTTTAATGTGTTGAGTAAGTTCAGAATTGATTTGGCAGACTCTCTATCCAGATCACCGGTAGGTTCATCGCACAACATTAACTTTGGCGAACTGACAAAAGCTCTTGCAATCGCGACTCTTTGTTCCTGTCCACCAGATAATTCGTTGGGATAGTGTGAGGCTCTATCGGCTAGTCCCACAAGTTCCAGTGCTGCACTGACTCGTTCTCGTCTCTTTTTCGATGATAGACTGGTTAGGAGTAGTGGCAATTCCACATTTTGTGCAGCGCTTAAATAAGGCAGTAAATTACTAAACTGAAAAACAAAACCTATATTTTGCGCTCTCCAAAACGCAGATTCTGCATCGCAACCTTTGGTTTGTACCTGGCCTTCAATGAGTATTCGACCTGCATCCTGATTGTCCAACCCGCCGATAATATTCAGCAGTGTAGTTTTTCCTGAGCCCGAAGGGCCAGTTAAAGCAATAAACTCCCCCTGCTCGACATTCAGGTTAATTTGATCCAAGGCGATAATGCGTGTGTCGCCTTTTCGATATCCTTTTGACAATTTTTTTATTTGTAAAAACATAATATTATCGCTTAATAATGATGTCTTGACCATCTGTTAGAGGTGAAGCAGACCATGAGATAACCGTTAATCTTTGCGGCAAATCTGTTAGCAGATAATCGTCATTTGCCTTTTGTCTTGCATCAACTAGCCTCCGTCTTGCAACACCGTTTACCTCAACAAATACATAGGTTTTTCCATCTAGAATATGCACCGCTGAATTAGGAATCAGAATAGCTTTAGGTGCGTCATTTAAATGGTCTGGTTTTTTAGTAAACACCCCTGTTACCGTTGCGCCTGGATTGATTTTGGGCACTTGCTCAACAGGTTCTGTTATGACTATAACAGTGCCTGTTTGACTGTCAGTAATTGGAGCGATTTGTTTAATTTTGGCTTCAACTAGCAAATCGGGTTGAGAGGTAAAACTGACACTAATACTGTCGCTGTTTACCACTTGTGGAAGAAAGCGTTCATTAACATCGAAATGAAATTCCAAAGAAGACAAATCTGTGATGGTGCATATGCCACTTCGGGTAAAAGTGCCCCCGGCAGATGCAGGAGAAATAATTTCGCCGACGTTAGCGCTCATAGCGGTCACTATACCATTAAACGGCGAGCGTATAATTAGGTCATCGAGGTACAGCTGAGTCTGCAGAATTCCATTTTTTAACTCATCAATGGATTGCTCTAACTGGATGGCTGCTATTTTCTTGATAATGACCTGACTGATTACTTGTTCGTAGGCTTCGTCACTAATGAGCTGCTCTTCTAATAGTCGCTTGGCTCTATCACTGGAAGCTTGTGCTAAAGCTAAATCTTCCAGCCTAACCTCTCTAAGAGATAACTGAGATTTCAAGTTCGTTTCAAAGGTATTTAGCTCTATCTTTGCTTGCCTGTCGTCTAAAGTGGCGACAGCTTGACCCGCTTGCACCAAATCCCCAAGCCCTACGGAAATACCGGTCACTCTACCCGTTACATTGGCTGACACTGTGGTGCTCTCTGGTGCAACAACAAAACCAGATACCTCTAATTGGGCATCTAGAGCCAAGCCGAAAGAGCTAGTGTTCTGTGGAGTGCCAATTACGCTGACCTCAGTTGGTTTACCTGTGGATAAGATCTGAACTGCAATATAGCCAGCCCCTAGTATTAATAAAGCAAAAATTGAATAATAGATCGGTTTGAGATTACTTGGTTTGTGCAACGGAGCTGTGTCGCCAAATTCAAGTTTGTGCAGAATGGACAACATATCCTCACAGGCCTCTTTGCCTACGTCCTTTTGTTGATTATTTTGCATTTGGCTCATAAAAATTTTTCTTGATTGAGGTTTCTAATGCCAGCGGCACAACCCAATCCGCCAAGACCGATTAAAATAGCTGCCGGCAAAAGAGCTTCTGCTATTGAATAATCACGCCAAATTGCCCCTTCCATCAGCAAAATAGACCATTTCCCAGGACTTATGTTACTGAGATAAGACAGCCATTCAGGCATTAAAAATTGGGGCATCATACCACCCCCTAACATGGCAAATATGACCATAATCGACCAGGCTGCGCCTGCTACCGATTCAGGGTTAGATCCAATACTGCCAATGGCTAACATAAGTCCGGCAAAACAAAATGCCGAACACAAAATGGCGAAACTCAGCATAGCGAAAGATTGAATATTGAGTTGAAACGCAATTTTTCCGAATACGATTAAAATTACACAGGAAACAAAAATAGTGAACATACAAGATAGAATCTTGGAGGACAAAATAACCCACATGGGAGTAGGGGAGACTTTTAATCGCAAAATGGTTTGTTGCAATCTTTCTGTGGCGAGGCTGGAGCTCATAATGGCTACACAGGCTAATATGGACCAAAGTGAAGCTTGTGGTACTGTAATACTGAAAGCACTCACGGGTAGATCGCTTTCAACGACATAATCTTCATGAGTGATTTTCAGGGGCTCTAGGCTTTGACTGGCCATATCCGAATTACCACTTCCTTGTCTTTCCTGCACTAACTCCATCGCGGTAGGTATCGTGATGCCGGTTATCATGCCAGAAATCATCTTGCGCTTGGGATCCGATACTATGCGGATTTCGGAAGGAGAGGTAATAAAAGGAAACTGTTGTAATCCAGCGCCAAAACCTGGCTCCAAAATCAAATAAGCAATGACGTCCCCCAAACGCGTGGCATTTTGTGCCTCTTCCAACGAGCTTTGAATTATTTCCAGCTCTTCTCGTTTTGATAATCTACCTACATAGGCGGTGCTTATTTTTGTCTTATCATTGTCCACCAAGGCTATGGCTAGTTTATTGGTTTCCTCACTGACACTGTTAATGGCCCCAAAGATGGTCGCGATCAAAAGAGGTAACAACAAAATCATGACTAAGTTGGATGCATCACGGACAATTAACATGCAATCTTTTTTGATTAAATAGATGATTTCACGCACTGAGTTTTTCTCCGTTCAGCAAATTTGTCAACACGTCTTGCAGGCTGGGCGGAATAACCTTGAGATTAAAAATGCTGGAGTGAGAATTAAATAATTGATGCACAGCTTTCGCTGGTTCTCTGCTAGAAAGAACCACAGGTTGCCCCTGCTCACTCTGCTGATAAGAGATTTGACTATCGCCGCCATACTGAGCAATAAGATCCAGTGTGGAAGCACAAGCCAAAGCTCGGCCCTCGTGTAGTATTAGGACCTCGTCACAGACCTGATCCGCCTCCTCGATATAATGCGTGGTATACAATACAGTTTTGCCTGAATTTTTCAGATCTAGAACAACGTCTAATATGTGTTGCCGACTTTGAATATCTACACCTGCAGTAGGTTCATCCAGTAACAATAGTTCAGCGTTACTCAGCAGTGCCACCGCCATATTTGCTCTACGTTTAATTCCTTCAGAACAAGACTTCACCTTGCGATGGATAAAGGTATGCAGTCCCATTTTTTCCGAGGCGTAATTTACTTTGTGCTCAAGTTCACTTCCCTTTAAGCCCTGCAGAGTCGCGAAGAAAGTCAGATTCTCCATAATAGACAAACTGCTGTACAAAGCAATTCTTTGAGGCGCCAAACCTATTTTTGAACGAGTGTTTTGGTCGTACGGAGGAAGCGAATTGAATAACTCCACTTCTCCTTCGTCTGATGAAAGAAGCCCCACTAACAAATTGACTATGGTGGTTTTTCCAGCCCCGTTTCTGCCCAAAATTCCCAGAACTTTGCCAGCACTAACTGAAAAACTGACATCTTTGAGAGCGAGGTTGGAGTCATAAGACTTGTGGATATTTTTGAAATTGAGTATTTTTGACATATCAGCCTTATTGCTCCTCGTTCACATTGATTAAAGTGTTGACTTGATTTGCACTGTGCCAATAGACTGCAAAATTAAAGGCGCAATGGGCGATAATGGCAGGCAGTAATGATTGGGAACTCAAAGTCATTAACAACCAAATAAAGCCATATACTGATTTAAAAATAACATGTATCCAGCCAAAAAATATGTGATGAACCCCAAATGCTAGTGAGCTAATGACGAGCGCCCATGAGAGAGAGAACGACCACTCTTGAAACATGGCTAATGGCAAGTAGGCTCGCCATATAACCTCTTCCATCAACACAATTGAGACCACAACAGGAACAAACCATTTCTTTTGCCAATAGGACACCACTGACGTACGGGATTGCGCTTGTTGTTTGGTTTTTAGAGATATCATCCAAGCTTCTAGTTTAAATAGTAATAGACCTGAAATAGTGGACAGTAAAATAATTGCTGTAAACACTAGCCAGTGCTCAGACCCCAAGGGCAATGCGAACAACAGCACAACTTCGGAGTGGGAAGTGCCCCAGAACACAGCGATAAACAGAAGACCTAGGGTGGCAGAGTACATTAGCAAGCTGTTTCGGTTGAAAAAATCATAGCTATCAATGCGCCATCTGGAAAGGAGTCGAGCCGATATTGCAAATACAGCAGCCAAAATCAGAACAAAACTTAGCACCAAATAAAGCATCATAACCATCTCCTATTAAAGTGAGGTGAAATCCGATATCGGTTTACCAATTGGCATAATTAGAGAGACAAATTGACGGTCTCCATCAATGCCCATAAGTTGATTCATTTCATTGTCCAGAAAACCGAACACCATGCACGATCCGAGGTCAATAGAGGTTGCCGCCAAGTGCAAGCTTTGCCCTAATACACCAGCATCCATATGGGTTAAACGATAAGCTCTGTCCTCATATTTCCATTGCACTCTATCTAAATCACTAACTAATACAAAGATACCTGCACAGCGAGCAATCCAGTCCTGGAATGAAGTAATTTCAAATATGCGACCCCTTACTTCACCTTCACTCACCAATTCCAACGCATGCTTGTCAGCTCTGTATTTATATATGCCGCGGGACAGAGATTCCGTATTCAGCGAAATATAGTACAGCTGAATAGAGAGTAAGCCTCCCCCTGTTGGAGCAAGAGGTGCATGAGGAATAACCTGAGATGAAGTGATTTTGAATCTATCTCTGGCACTCACTGTGGATGTACACAAGCTAGATATTTCTGCCAATGATACTTCTTCATCAGTATAATCTCGCACTGATTTCCTTCGGCGCATCAGTTGCTCAAACTTTTCCGTGGGTTGTATACATGGCTCAGGGAGTTTGATAAAAGTATTGTTGTCATTTCCCTCATTGATCGCAGGCCTATCTGAGAATAAAATGTTATTCATGACCTGCTTACCGACACCCACATCCAGTTTTAATCCATCATGGGCCAGAGCGAGAGGGTTAATCGCTAAACCTTCTTCTTGCCTAGCCAATGCGCGCTTAACATAAACTTCAATGGCCGCTCGATTTGCCGCTTCCAGTTGTTCCAAAAGAGGTGTAACCGTATCTCGATTCGAAAAAGGACCGCTTTGATTAGATTGCTCTGCCATTGGTGTAGAAGATGACACTTCCTGCCCTATGGTTTGTTCATTATTATCCATGACTGTGTACTCCACTCTTTTCGTTTGTAACGCCGAGAATGCATTGAATAGACTGTTCGATTCCGTCCAGATCTAAAAATCGATCCACTTCGTTATCATAGAAGTAATCCAGTTGCGTCATTTGCCCATTTTGTATATCTTCTTCGTAGAAGCCCAGAATATAACCCAGATCTAACAGCATTTTGCGATAGCCTTTAGCCCCAAACATCATCATATATCTCCAAGGGCAACCAACAAGAAACACCAGTGAGTCTTGATTGGATACCGAATCTACATTAGGTCCGTAAAATGACTGGTTCAATTTTTTCAGCTTTGCTGCGTCGTAATTTCTGTCTTTAACCAGAATTTGTTTGTTGGGCAGGATCTTGCGCAACTTGTCCCCAGTGAGTACATAAGCATCTATGGCGTAGAAGCGCTTGGGGGAAAATTGTCCCAGTGAATGCAAACACTCGGGAACCTCTTTACACCATTCAAATGCCGGCAGGATTGGACTGATATTCATATCACTTACAGTGTCGGGGCTATAGTTGTAGGAAGTATCCATGTAATGCTGAATAATTTGATCTATGCTCTCTTGATTTTCAGCGATTCGCCTCGTGGTATGGCGGGATACTTTCGAGTTTTCGTGGAAGAATTCCGCAGGGTTAATGGAAAGCTCACCGAAGCGACATTGAAACTCTCTATATACTTCTGGCAGCAAGTCAATGCTGTTAATCGGCGGCATAAAAGTGCCTTCAGCCGTGGTTTTCTGATCTAGAAAATAATCGGCAGGATCGATAAATGGCATAACTGGACTCCTACAAGAACACGTTTCTAAATGGACGGAATGGAGCACAAGCCGGGCAGCGTGGGATACGTTTAATATCTTCATAATCTACAGACATGCGTTCGAAGTCAGTCCGTATGGCGCGACTCACCAAGTAGCTTCTCCCAGTTGTAAGGTAGGTCAGCAGTCCTGCGGTAAACTGTCCTGATACCACATCAACATAGGGAGGGGGGGCTATTCCCAAATCAGGTTGTCCCATAGCGCTGACGGCATCGTAATAAGTGATGACATCACGCTTTAAGGTGCCCGCTGCGGCAATACCCTGAATATCAAACTCGTTAAAACAGCCTGTTTCTCCAGGAACGAAAATGGGCCCAGCGACACCTTCAGAGCCATCAAATATAGTCATAGCCCAAGGCTTATCAGCTTCCAGAGCCTGCTCATTGACAGAGTGCAAAATAGACTGCATATATTCATCTAATGCGGCAACCACAAAGTCACACTCTTCGAAAACCTTGGCGATGTTTTCCTTAGAAAAACTATCTTCGGTAATAGTAGAAATACATTTTAAATCATAGTGTTGAAAAGATTCAGCTAAACAATCAGCAATCGGAGCCTGTTCTTGTATGTATCTGGGCTCAATACCAAGGAAGCGATGAACTGTATTGGTATTTTTGATTTTAGCATCATCTGCTAGTAGTAAATGCTTAATGCCGCTTTGTACGAGTTGCCTGGCAATGCGACTTCCCGACTGACCGCAACCAATGACTCCTATCCGTTTATCCGCCAATGGAGTTTCGGCATCTTGAATAACTCGGTAGTAGACATCAACCAAATCGTGGTCAGCTTCCACCAGTATTTTTTCTTCGATTAATTGTTCAATTAGTTGCAGGGCGTCTTCTTGTTCTTCGTATTTAACGATCTCTTTTTCTCTTAAATCCTGAAGATTCGTTTGGCTATTCATATGGTTAATAACACGACCTAATAAACCAGTGCGCCCTTTATCCGTCCAATTTTTGGAAAAGAAAGAGCGAGCACTGTGTTTAACCAATATTTCATTCTCGGTGACTTTTATCACTCGAAGATGCGGGTTAATTTGATACTTTTCGTTTTTAAGTGCCATTTATAATTACCTTATATTTATGGTCGACATAGATTCTTTTAAAAATGCCAACCCTCATAAAAGAGCCGGCATTAATTAACTCAGCTTACAGGGCTTTGACTTGATCGCCGCCGTTACAGCAACAGCAGCAACAGCACCAGCAGTTACAACCGCCTGGAGCAAACGCTAATCCAGACTCATATCTGTGATCGAAAGCTGATGATTTTGAAAGTTTCATTTGTCTTCCTCATATTTAAATTTAAAAGTTAACCTCACGGTTATTCCGTGTGTTTTCCTACTAACGCTGCAAGTTGTAATGCAACAAGCACCCATTACCGCTAACCCGGTTTTAAATTACAAGTAACCCAGTTTCTATGGATATGGTTGTGGTGATTTAGTCAGGTCTTCAAAAGTTAACTTTCTGTCTTTCCAATTTAATTTTTGTGGTAATTCGAAATAACGGTCAACTCCATATGAAGGCATTGAATGTAAATATGGAGGTGTAAGTTTGGTACAAAAAACTTTCGTCAAACGGACTGTTTGTAAATTTGGTAGCGTAAAATCGAAAAATATTGGGTTTAATCCATTTTTTCTCGATATCTCCAACATTTGCTCAAATTTACATTCACTCTTTTTAGGTTTACTCATTAATTCTGATAATTTAACTTTCCCGGAACCTTCCAGATACCATTGAAGCTTTTTAGCGTGAGAGGGATAACCATAGTGACCAATTACTTTATAAAAAATATCGAATTTTTCTACTGGTACATCTTCTTCAACAAAAAATAGCTCTTTTACTCTTTCTGAATATACCCATTGAGGACAATTCAGAATTATTCGGCTACTTCCCTCAGCCTGCGCAAATTCACCTAAAGCAGAGAGGATGGCGTCTTCAATTGTCAGACCACCACCGCCTCCGGAAATATAGTTATACTTATTAAAACCTTCGACAAAACCAACCGCAGTGACAGTGTAAAAATCCTCTACATCTGTCATATGTAAATAAAGAGTAATATTGTCAACTAGGGTTTGGGCATGTTCTAAAATACGTTGCACTCTAAAATCGTCTGGCATGCAGTCCAACTCAATGATCTTTGGAGCATGGCCTGTATTCCAGTGAACATTCACAGCATCGCGCTCTAACACTTCAGAAATACCATGGTAAACGGCCAGTTCTTTTGTAATATGAGTCGCTAGTCCACCACTAGTGGCATAGCAAAACATATTTTCCTTAGGGTGAAGTAAATTAAATGGCATAACGATTTGAGCCGGCACCCAAATATTCTCAGAACCATTCAATAAGCATTCACCTTGAATCCATCCCACAAAGGTATCTTCAGTAAATCTTTCGTATTCAAATCCTTCTTTTTCGTATTGTTCATCTGCAAACAAGGGTAATTCACTGGGATGCAAGCAGTTGAATCCTTTTTCCAGCATAGTTTTGTAAGTACCATGTATCAACTGGTCATCATATGCAAATGAGATAAAGCTTCCCATTGCCCTCTCGATAACTTCGCCTAAGGAGGAGGCCATCATGGTAGGTAAGTCAAAGCCTTTACCACCACCAAAGATGGTCCGCTGTATACTACTCTCGAATGACTTTTTACCAAGAATATTTCGGGCAATGTGATCAAACTCATAAAATTCACAGTTGCCCGTGTACATAATTAAGCCCCCAGAACCTCTAAAATAACTAAGTACTCTTTTGATTGGTCCTCTTGGGTAATAATAAGAGTTTATTTCCTCATACCCTTTACTTTCCTTGCTTCCTGTAATGTAAGGCAGAGAAAGGTATTGTTGATTAATTGCTGTCGATTCAATGTTGACTGACATAGTAATAATCCCAAACTTTTTACTCTTTTGATGTTTGCTATTCAGTAGTTATTTATAGCCCAAAGTACTGCGCGATTGACTCCCCCCTCTTTAGAGTTGGTATCAAAGTGTTTTTCACCCAAATATTGTCAGAAATTTCTAATGACTTGGTGAGTGCAGATATGGCATCTCCTTGCTCACCTGACAAGGATTTGAGCATACCTAACCAAAGATAAGCCTCGTCAAAGCCCCATTTAGGTAACTGCTTGCCCTCCGTTGAATTTTGAGTTCTGAAGTACGTTATAGCTCTGGTGAATAATTGACTAGCTTCGTCTATTCCTCCACCGAATTGTGGGGGGATATACACTGCGCTTGTTCCTTTGATAAATAGAAGGCGAGGATTTTGACTGTCAATTTTCGTAGCAGCATCAAGAGCATTACGGCTTTTAAGTGACAATGCCATTGTTTGTTCTGGTTGGTAACGAATCATAGCATTAGAACATGCGGCGGTGAGCACATGCGCTTCGGTATATTCTGCTGACTTGGAGAGTATATTGTTGTTAGTATCAAGGCACTTCTGAAAATAGGTTTCGCCATTTTCGTAATCCAGCAGCCCAAGTCTGTAGTTGATGAGTGCGATAAAATACTGAACCAAAAGTGACTCTTCTTCTGAATTAGCTTTTTTATTCAGTAGTAATTCTTCATATTCTTTTAAATTTTCTGTTTTACTTAACGAGTAAAATCTTTGAATACTATCGGAAATGCTGTTTAAACTTGAATCTTTGTGATCTTGTTCTGCTTTTAGATTTGAGGTTGTAAGCAATAGCGTAAGAAAGACAAAAACTAATAATACTCTCATTATAATTTCCTTTTTATTTCAAACTATTTTGTTGGGCCGTTTGGCCTCAACAAGTTTTATATGATCCTTGTTCCTATTATTGTTGTTCCCTTTTTTAAACTTGTCAATTTTTTGTACATTAAACATACAAATCACACAGCGAGATCGTTATAAATTGAGCTTTTACATTCAATTAAATCTGATATAAAACTTAAGAAACTGAATGTAATTAGTACGATTTTTATACCAATTCGCTTAATTAAGTGATCTGTTTAGAGGTGAGGAAATCTGGGCGATAGCAAGGCAGAAATTTCGTTATTGAGTTGTTCTAAATGAGAGATTTTTTAACGCATCTAGTCTAGTGTCAGGATTAGTCCTAATAATGATTCAGTATTATTGCTGATTGATAAAGTTTTTGCGAAAAATGCTGCATCAATCCCATTACATTTAACTTACACAAATTCTGAGTTCGAAAACAATTTTGAATCAGACCTTTAGTGGAGCGTAGAAAAAGGCGATGCACTGCTATACGTGCCAGAAAATCAATTAGTGCTTAGTAAGCTTATAGCTAACGAAAGCAGTAATGACGACTATTGCAAGTGCGACTGATTCAGCCTACCAAGTGCAAATTAAAAATCTATAATGTACAAGGCCAAGCTGTGTCTCCTGCAAACGAGAGTAAAAATGGTATTGCCACGTCTGATACAAGTTTCAAAAAAGTCTAGCTTTTACCGCTGATATTAGAACCTGCGCTCTAGCTGCAATAGCATAAACTAAAAAGCCCTGTAAGTTTGTCACCTACAGGGCCTTTATTTAATCTAACTAAAGTCCCTAAAGCTACTCGCTAAGCAACAAAACCATAAATCAATGCAGCTACCGCTAATAAGCCTACAGCTAACACAAACAAAGTGCTAAAACGGCCACGGTACTTTTGTAATGCTGGAACCTTATAAACAGCGATCATTGGCATGATGAATAAGATCATCGCAATAATCGGCCCTGATAGTTGGTCCATCATATCTAAGATACTTGGGTTTTTAACAGCACAAAACCAAATTGCCAAGAACATAATAGCAACGCCAATTTTATCGGCGTTCTTCACTGATAGGTTGGTTTGCTTAGTAACAAGCCCATTAAAGCTTTCTCTTGCTCCTAAAAAGTGACCTAAGAAAGATGAAGTGATAGCAATAAACGCGACTAGCGGGCCAAAGGTGGCAATAAATGAGTTGTCAGTAACATTAGCTAAGTATGATAACACGGATACATTTTGTGCTTTTGCTTGCAACATTTGCTCTGGTGTTAATGAAAGTACACACGAAAATACAAACAATAGAACGAACACTATCAGTAATAAACTGGTGCGCTTTAGAATCGCCTCGGACTTAGCTGTCGCTTGTTTACCATAATGACCTCGCTGTACGTTTACAAAGCTTGAGATCGCCGCTGCGTGGCTAAATGAGAACACTATAATAGGAATTGACAGCCATAACGTTTTACTAAAGCCTGCAAACTCAGGAAAGGCCATATTTGGTACTTGCCAGCTCGGAATTAAATACAACGATAAAAACAATAAAATACCGACTAACGGATACACTAAAATAGCAAAAGCACGCAACATTAGCCTTTCACCACCGAGCATCAAGCTGATCATACCTGCAACTAAAATTCCTGAAAGCAATACTCTAGAAGGTGCTTCCATACCTAATTGGTTTACCATAAAACTATCAACAGTATTAGTTAGGCCAACACCATAGATCAGTAGAATTGGAAATATTGATAAGAAATACAATAATGAAATTAATCTACCAGCATTCACACCAAAATGCTCTTCAACCACATCGGTAAAATCAGCATCTTTGTTCTTTGATGACAATACAAAACGCGCTAAGCCACGGTGGGCTAAGAAAGTCATTGGAAACGCTAAACACGCTAAAATGATCAGCGGCCAAAAGCCACCAATACCAATATTAATTGGCAAAAACAAAATACCGGCACCGACTGCAGTACCAAAAAGACTCAACACCCATTGGGTATCATGAAAGTTCCATTTCGATTTACTTGTTGTCACTGCGTCAAACTGCGCAGCATCAGTGGAAGAGTTCATGCACTTCACCTATTAGTATAATAATTTGGCAAGAGCATATAGAAATCAACACATTATTTCAGTTTTTGGCGATATAATTAACTAAATATTACAGCCTATTTTGTAATTACTGAGTTACTTACTGTCATGAATTTGAAACAGTCATAAAATCAAAATTCATTAGCTGATAGAGGAAATAAATTTTCGAGTTTTCAAGCTTAGAAAAATGGCAGTACACGCATGTCAAAGGTTAACACTACGCTGCTGACAGCTCAAAGCCATTAGCTTTCCTACAGACGTAAAAAAGCCGCTTCATTTCTGAGCGGCTTTCTCAATTTAGATCCATGGTGCGCTACGCAGTAGGATGTCGTGGTGCCCACAGCGGTAGAGAGCCACATAGCAAATGCGACACTATCTTTGTGTTGGGGCGACCTTGTGTGGGGCTCGCCTTCGAGCTGTTTTGTTTGATGTATAGGAATACGAATGCCGTGGAGCATAGGGATTGCAAGAGCGGCCACTACTGAGTTCACCATGGGGTCTTGGCTTGGTGTTTTTACTTTATTCCAGACAACAAAAAACCCGTCACATCGCTGTAACGGGTTTCTCTTATTTGGAGCCTGGCAATGTCCTACTTTCACATAGCAAATGCTACACTATCATCGGCGCTGTTTCGTTTCACTACTGAGTT
>NZ_JACJEV010000049.1:0-21113 GCF_014164235.1 Pseudoalteromonas sp. SG44-17
ATTATATCAACGGATATTACAACAATGTTAGACCACATCATTATAATGCAGGTTTAGCACCAAATGAATCTGAGGTTAGATACCAAGATTCTAAAACTGTGGCCAAAATTAGTTGACCACTACAATTCAAGCTCAATACTTAGATCTACAAGGTGTTTGGCACCGACTACAAAAAATACCTAATCATGAATACCCGCTAGAATTATTGAATATTCAGGGTAAAGGCTGTGCAGAAACCAGCTTTGTCATTTCAAAAAGCGGCACAGTGAAGAATATAATAATAAATAATACCGATCCAAAACGCTATGGCCGCCAGCTACAAACGGCTACCCGACAACTTGTTCGTAAATGGCATTGGCCTGAGCAAGAGCAAGCGACTAACCTCACTATGCGCTTTGATTATTGCTTTGACAAAGATGTCACTCGTGACGAAATAATTAGCCACTGTATTAAGCAATCAAAGCAACTGTGCAGTTAATTTATTTTGATCAGTATATTGAGCCTAAGGCCTGTATTGCCTACAATGGCACACAATATATTCAATGCAGATCACAATTATGACTGATACAAATAAACCAGAATTACCAGATCAACTTTCGATCAACCCACGTAGCAAATTTTATGTAGAAGAAGTATTCGAGCATGAAATCGGCATTACACTTAACGGCAAAGAGCGTTTTGACGTTGAAGAGTACTGCATCAGTGAAGGTTGGATCAAAGTAGCCGCACCTAAAGCACTAGACCGCCGCGGCCAGCCATTACTTATGAAAGTAAAAGGCACAGTAGAAGCGTTTTATAAGTAAACTAACTGTTTACTGTAAATGAAAAAGCCGACTGAAGTCGGCTTTTTTGTGTTTGTTACTTACGACGCCAGCCGCTCCATACATCATCTATATCATCGGCTTTATTTCTGTTCTTTTTCTTACCAGTACCTTCAGGCTTGGCCATTGGCTTGTCGTTTTTAAGCGCAAGTGCTGCATCAAGGTTGGCTTGGTTTACGGCAAAGCCTGTTACTTCTTCACGATCTAAACGTAGCTTGTTTTTCTTCTCGATGATTTTAAAGTGATGAAAGTCTTCATAATCAATCAGTGATAACGCTAAACCTACTTCACCAGCACGGCCACTTCGGCCAATGCGGTGCATGTAATCAGCAGGGCTGCGTGGTAAGTTAAAGTTAATAACGACAGGCAGTTTGGCAATGTCTAAACCACGGGCGGCAATATCCGTGGCTATTAGTACTTCTATTTCGCCATTTTTAAACTTTTCGATTACCCGAGTACGTTCACTTTGGCCTTTATCGCCATGGAATACTTGCGCGTTAACGCCACGTTTTTCGAGCTTACTGGCTAAGTGCTCACAATCTTTTTTAGCGTTGACAAAAATCAGTGCTTGGCGCCATTGCTGCTGTTTAATTAAATGCGCTAAAACCGTGGTTTTTTCGCCTTTATTAACCGTAAATACACGCTGTACTAAGGTGCTTTCATCTTTGCTTTGTACTTGTATTTCTATCGGGTCGTTTAACAACTCTTGGGTTAATAGCTTAACTTGCTCAGGGAAAGTCGCTGAAAACAACATGGTTTGTTTTTTAGCGGGCATAAGCGCTAATAAGTTAGCCAGTTCTTCGGTAAAACCAAGGCTCAACATGCGATCAGCTTCATCAAGCACTAAAGTTTTGACTCTATCGAGCTTAATCGCATTACTTGAGATTAAATCAAGCAAACGCCCAGGGGTTGCCACGATGATATCGGCACCGCCACGTAATGCCTGCATTTGGGTATTAACCGATACACCACCAAACACGGCAACTGTTTTAATCGCGCCGTTAAAATGCGCCGAATACGACTTAACATTATCAGCTACTTGCGTTGCAAGCTCACGGGTAGGTACCAAAATAAGCGCCGAGACATAGTTCCCTTTGGTATCTCGCTTGAGTGCACCTTGTGATATTTTTTGCAATATCGGTAATGCAAAGGTCGCTGTTTTACCAGAGCCGGTATTTGCACCAGCAATAAGGTCACTGCCCGCTAATATACTTGGTATTGCCTTAGCTTGAATTGGCGTAGGCTGGGTATATTCCAGCTCGGTTAAACGAGCTAGTAGCTCTGGGATAAGGCCAAGTTCGGTAAACGTGCTAGGGCTTGCGGCTGAGGTCATATTTATTACGGGCTTATTGCTAAAAAAGTAGCCTGTAATTTTAGCGTATTTAGCACGTATTAAGTAGGGGTTAATGGTTTAAATAGTATTTAGTTGCCGCCAATAAAAAAGACGCTTTAGCGCCTTTTTTATTTAAAACTTCTAACTTATTGTTATTTCACAGTAACTAAAAAGCTAATTACGCTCATCAAACTCTGCTTGTAACCTTGTATTTGCATTTTTTAACGCATCAAAATAAGGGTAAGTAGTGTCTGCAAGCTCTAATGCTGCTTTTAAATACTCTAGCGCTTTTTTAAGATTGCTCTGCATTTCATAGCCATAACTTAGCCCCCATAATGCATCCACAGATTTGGGGTGATGTTTAATATTATGCTTGAATACTGCAATTGCTTGCTCAAACTGCTTTGTATTTACAAGATTGTAGCCAAGTTGCCTAACCGCTGCCTCTGGTGGCGATATCTGCTCACCCCATTGTTGAGATAAGTTTTGATAATAAGCATCAATAGAGGCTACATCGTCAGTTAAAGCACTTATGGGCATTTGCTTAGGTAAAAATAGGTGGTGATAGGCATTAAATGCCCCAGCAACGGAAGTCAGGTTATGCGACACACCATCAAACGCATCACTAAAGAAACGCAAATTTGCTAACTTATTCGATTGCAATGATTGTTGTAAGTCATCGTACCTTTCACGCATGATGCCGGCTTCTTCGCCGATATTGATATAAACGTAACTATTAAGGTCTTTAGTTTTAGCGATAAACGATTTTGTACTTTTTACCGATGCGCCATAGTTCCACCAAACCGCAGGGCTATAAGCAATGTGTGCTTGAAATAGTTCGGGATTTGCCTGCAAAGCATATAATGCAAATACACCACCAGCGGAGGCTCCAGAAATCACTTTATAATCATGCGTACGATAGTTTTTATCAACTAAAGGAATGAGCTCTTGTTCAAAGAATGCTAAAAATTTTGCTGCGCCGCCCCCTTCACCGACAGGGCCTTGGGGTTCTTTATTCACCGTCGGATAGAAATCTCTTAATCGATTGGTGTTTTCAATAGCAACGATGATAACCTCAGGCGCACGATTATCATTTTGTAAACGCTCAATAACAGCACTGGCAAGCGGTATATTACCTGCTCCATCTAGGCGATATATAACAGGGTATACCTTATTTGGCTCAGCTTGATAGCTTTTAGGCAACTGCACTGTAACTGTGCGTTCTTCGTTTAAAACAGCCGATTTAATAGTGTGCGTGTGCACAGAGTAATCTGTACTTTGTTGTTTAGTGTTAGATTGTGCAAAGGTATTTTGTGAACTAAAAACAAAAAAGCTAACAAAACACAGAGTGGTGAGTAAACGCATAACTAATCCCTTAGAGAATAATGAGTTACTTAAGCTAACAGAGTTTCAGGCACAAAAAAAGCGCATTAAGCGCTTTTTTGATATGAAAAAAACATTATAACCTTTTGATTTTATTCAACAGTAACCGATTTCGCTAGGTTACGTGGTTGGTCAACGTCAGTGCCTTTAATTACTGCTACGTAGTACGAAAGTAACTGTAGTGGGATTGTATATACAACTGGAGCAATTACGTCATCAACATGATTTACGTTGATCACACGCATGGTTTCGTCTGACTCAAAGTGTGAGTCTTTATCAGCGAATACATAAATGATGCCACCGCGAGCACGGACTTCTTCTACGTTTGATTTAAGCTTTTCAAGCAATTCGTTGTTTGGTGCTACAACAATAATTGGCATGTCTGCGTCAATCAATGCTAATGGACCATGTTTAAGCTCACCTGCTGCATAGGCTTCTGCGTGAATGTATGAAATCTCTTTAAGCTTAAGTGCGCCTTCCATTGCGATTGGGTATTGCGACCCGCGACCTAAAAACAGTGAGTGGTGTTTATCAGCAAACTCTTCTGCAAGGTCTGCAATGCCATCAGCCAATAGTAGCGTTTCTTCTAATTTAGCTGGAAGCAATTTAATAGCGTTAACAATCGTACTTTGATCTAAGCCTTTCTCTTGCGCAATAGACGCAGTAAGCATTAACAAACCAACAAGCTGTGTAGTAAATGCTTTAGTAGAGGCTACACCAATTTCAGCACCGGCTTTGGTCATAAAGGCAAGGTCTGATTCGCGTACAAGCGATGAGCCTGGTACGTTACAAATAGTCATTGACCCCATATAGCCTTGCTCTTTAGCTAAACGAAGCGCAGCTAAAGTATCAGCCGTTTCACCCGATTGAGAAATAGTTACTAGCAGGCTATTTTCGTGTACAAACGACTGACGGTAACGGAACTCAGAGGCAATTTCTACGTTACAGCTAACACCTGCAAATTGCTCAAGCCAGTAGCGGGCAACCATACCTGAGTGGTAAGACGTACCACAGGCAATAATTTGTACGTGTTTTACGTCTTTAAATATTTGCTGAGCGCTTTCACCAAAGGCATCAATCGCTACGCGGTCGTCGTTTAAACGTCCTTCAAGGGTGTTACGTACAGCAAGCGGCTGTTCGTAAATTTCTTTAAGCATGTAGTGACGGTATTCACCTTTACCTGATGCATCTTGTGTGATGTTTGATTCAATGACTTCACGTTCAACGGCATTGCCGTCTACATCAAAAATTTCCACACTGTTACGGGTGATACGCGCTACATCACCTTCTTCAAGGTAGATAAAGGTACGAGTTACTGGTAATAATGCTAATTGGTCAGAGGCAATAAAGTTTTCGCCAAGACCTAAGCCAATAACTAATGGACTGCCTGAACGGGCAACAATAATTTCATTATCGTTGGCTTTATCAAATACTACTGTACCAAATGCGCCATCAAACTGCTTAACCGCAGCTTGTACTGATGCAAGTAAAGTGGTGTGTTGCTGGCGAAGTTGATGAATTAAATGCACCATTACTTCGGTATCTGTGTCTGATAAAAACTCGTAACCATCGCCTTTCAGCGCTTCACGTAAGCTGGCGTGGTTTTCAATAATACCATTGTGCACTAAGGCAATTTCGCTGTTTGAAATATGCGGGTGCGCGTTTGCTTTCGTCACGCCGCCGTGAGTTGCCCAGCGAGTATGTGCAATACCGGTAGTCCCTTTTACGCCAGCTTCATCAAGCGCGTTTTCAAGGTTAACTACTTTACCCACTGCTTTTACGGTATTAAGTGTATTACCATCTAAAAGTGCCACACCAGCTGAGTCGTAACCACGGTATTCAAGGCGCTTAAGGCCTTCAACTAAAATTTTATTTACTGGGCGTTCTGCAACTGCCCCAACTATTCCACACATAATTTCTCCTTTTGTACATGCCAAAGCGTCAACTTTGGGTTTGTATGTGTTGTTTAATATTTAAATGAACATCACAGGTGTTGTCGGCCTGTAATAAACACGAATTTGTAAATTTATAGCTCAGCGCAGATCAACTGCACACCACACGCTTGTATTGCTTGGCGAGTATCGAGTGCTAAGTTGCTGTCGGTGATAAGCGTAGTCACTTGCTGCCAAGGTAATTCTAAATTAGGGATTTTTCGGCCGATTTTTTCTGACTCCACCAGCACTATAACTTCACGAGCAGCGCCCGCCATAACTTGGCTTAGGCCCACTAGTTCATTAAAGGTAGTAGTACCACGCTCAACATCAATGCCATCTGCACCAATAAATAGCTGATCAAAATCATAAGAACGTAAAACACTCTCTGCAACCTGCCCCTGAAAAGATTCAGAATGAGGGTCCCACGTACCACCGGTCATCAAAAGTGTTGGCTCGTTTTCCAGCGCCAATAAGCGATTAGCTACTTTAATTGCATTAGTCATCACCACTAAACCGCGCTTATTACCCAGTTCAGGGATCATTGCTGCTGTAGTACGACCACTGTCGATAATAATGCGGTTATGATCTTTGATTAGTGCTGCTGCGGCTTTGGCAATCGCCACTTTACGTTTTGAATCAATATCATCGCTTACAATTTCTTGCGGCAATGCTATCGCGCCACCATAGCGGCGCAGTAATAGTCCGCTTTTTTCAAGCGCTGTTAAGTCTTTACGAATGGTTACTTCAGAGGTTTGAAACTGCTCAGCTAAAATATCTACGGCTACTTCACCTAACTCATTAACTTGAGTAAGAATAAGGTGACGACGTTGCTGGGTGTTTCGTTTAGTCATTAAGTAAACCATTTAAGTTTCGTTTCGAAAGTTACGAGATTTTAAACGAAACTATGAAAATGGCAAGTGAATGTATAAAAATACCTCTAAATTCATAACAATATAATAAACCCTTCCAAGCGTTGATCTTATTAGCAATCAAGTTAAGCTAAGTGAAATTATATATAATGGCATTAATTCATGAATAAATTCAACAGCCTTGATAAATCATACTTAGAGCAACGTAAAATCACCCATGAAATCTGCCGCTTGTTTGCTAAAAGCCCCAGCAAAGGCAATTTAAAACGCATTAAGGGGCTTTTTGCGCAGTGTGGCGATGGAGTGATTATTGAGGCAGGCTTTCACTTTGACTATGGCTCGCAAGTTCAAATTGGTGATCGTACTTTTATAAACATTAACTGCACTATGTTAGATGCGCCAATTAATGAAGGAGCCATAAGCATTGGCGACGATTGTTTAATCGGCCCGAACGTTCAGCTTTTGACAGTCTCTCATGCAGTTAATCCCATAGAGCGGCTCAATAAAGAAAACTTTGCAGCACCTATAACCATTGGCAATAACGTATGGATAGGCGCAGGCGTTATTGTACTTGCAGGTGTTAGCATTGGCGATAATGCTGTAGTAGGCGCAGGGTCGATAGTGACCAAAGATATTGCAGCAAATACGGTGGTTGCAGGTAATCCCGCAGTGAAAATTAAAGATATTTAAACAGCACGACTCAAGTTTTCGAGCATATAAAAACTCGGCTTAACCTCCTGTCGCGGGATAAACCCGCTACTGCCTCCCCCCTCAAATTGTTGGTCGTCATTTATAACGAAAAGAATATACAAAAGGCCTATCGGTGTTCTGATAGACCTTAAGTAGGGTTCTTTACTCGTTATTACTCATATCTTAGTGTTAACGATGGCCGTGTGCTGGCGGCTTTAAAGGCGAGGCTGGCAACCGTGAGCCAAGTAATTGCAGCAACACTTAGAGCTGCAACCAGATAAACCCACAGCGCTTGATCAACACGCTCATTAAAGTTGGCTAACCAATCACCCACCAGCCAGTAAGTCAGTGGAAAAGCAATTGCGATACTTGCGGCAACTAAAATCAAAAACTCTTTTGCTATTAAGTTCATAATGCTGATGCGTGATGCGCCAAGGACTTTGCGTACCGCGACTTCTTTTTGGCGGCGTAATACCGAGAATGACGCTAAACCAAAGGTCCCCACACACGCTAAGAAGACAGCTAAGCCAGAGAATAAAGTGACAAACTCAGTGGCACGTTCATCATTACGATAAAGCGCACGATAATTGTCAGCCATCATTTCTATTTTTGGGTCATAAATATCAAGTGTTTCGGCCAAGATGCTAGCAAGCTGTGACTTTATATGCGGGAGCTGTGTTAAATCCAGATTAACGATAATTCTACCAACCCAACTGCTGGTGTAACCGCAAATGAAGATGGTTGAGGGCTGCGTATCTTTAACGCTACCTACTTTTATATCTTTAACAACGCCAACAATCGTTATGGTAAGTTCTTGGCCGTAACCTGTGTCTGTGCGCCAAATACTACCAATTGCATCTTCTGCAGTTACATAGCCCGCTTGTTTAGCTAAAGATTCGGTCAATATTGCTGACGCGGTAGCTTGAGTATCACTGACTTTATTAAACCAATCAGCCCCCATTTTTGCACTAAAGTCACGCCCAGCTACCAGTGATAAATCCAAAGCACTCACAGCATCATTACCCACACCAATAAAGGGTAAAGTTTGTTTAGTAAACTGACCGTTATCAGCCGTAAATGTACGAGACGAGTTATAAGCACCGGTTAGTGAAATATCTATTACGCTGGCTTGTTTCACACCATTAATAGCGTTAATGCGATCTAACAGCACATTGTTTTGGTTATAGAATATATCTCCTGCGTCAATATCACTGATCATTAGCTTGCCTTCTTTTGCGTAACCAACAGGGAGTGACTGCAAATGTGCCAGCTGCTGTTGTAACAATAAGGCGGCAATGATCAGTGCGACCGACAACGCAGACTGTAAAACTAATAAACTTTTTCTAACGGCAATGGCTGTGCGGCCGCGTTGCATGTCACCACTAAGTACACGCTTAGCACTAAACGCCGACATAAACATCGCAGGATAAATCCCTGCAAGCAAACCAACCAATAAGGTAACAACGGCAATTGCTGCACCTAAGGCTGAGCTGTAATTAAGCGCTAGCTGACGATCAACTAATTGGTTAAAAGCTGGTGTTAATAATTCAACCAACATGCATGCTATCAGTGCTGCAATAACGGTTATAAGTAATGACTCAACTAAAAACTGGCAAACAATTTGTGTCTTACTCGCACCAAGGGCCTTACGAACACCGACTTCTTTTGCGCGCTTTGCAGATTGCGCAATACTCATATTGATAAAGTTAAAAGCCGCTAGCAGTACTAATAAAATACTCAAACCAATACAAATACGCAGCGTTGAAAGCGAGCCATTCATTTTCATTTCAAAATTAGAGCTTGCGGTTAAATGCAAAGCAGTTAAGGGGTGTAATGTAAGCTGGGCTGAATCATACTCAGAATCTTTATAAACAACTTCTCTATAGCGATGCTCAATAGCTTTAGCAAGCTTGCCAACATCAGCGTCAGGAGTAACCCGGATATATGTATAGCCATTGTTATTTTGAAAGTTATTATTTGCAGGTGGCTCTTTAATTAATGCTTGAAAAAAGAAGTGCGTATTATCAGGTAAATCAGAAAACACAGCACCGACTTGCCAACGCTTATTTCCCTGTATTAAAGTTTCACCAATAATAGCTGTGCTACCAAAAATCCGTATTGCATACTGCTCGCTGAGTGCAATCATATTTGGCGTTGCAAGTACTTTTGCCAGATCCCCAGCTGCAATATCGATATTGATAAAATCAGTCACGTTACTACGCGCCGCAAGCACATTTTCTAATTTGTAACCAACGCCATCACGAACAAACTCAGAGCCTGGCGGAACCAAATCAAGTGAGAGTATGTCTTCAATTTCAGCCATGTCTTTAAAAGACGCGATCACATCTTTATTGACAACTGGTGCTCCCATTCCAAGTGATGGGAAATATTGATATACACGATACACGCGATCAGCATTAGGTTGCTGTTCATCATAAGAAGCTTCATTAAAGGCAAACATGGCCACTAAAATAGCCGCAGCTAAACCAACACTTAAGCCAATGATGTTAAGTAAAAAATGTTGTTTTTGCTGTTTAAATGCCCGTAGGGCTGTCACTAAATAATTAATAAACATGTTAAGCAACCTCAGCAGCGCTTTGCTGCACAACATTCGCTTTGTCAAGCATCACTTGGCCGTCGAGTAAGCGTACTAAACGGTCAGCATATGCACCTTCTTTCTCTGAGTGGGTCACCATAATTACTGTGGTGCCTTCGCGGTTTAGCTCGCGCAACATAGCCATGACTTCATCACCATTTTTAGAATCGAGGTTACCGGTTGGCTCATCGGCTAAAATTAGTTTAGGATTAATCACTAATGCACGCGCCACGGCTACCCGTTGCTGCTGACCACCCGAAAGCTGCTGTGGTAAATGCTCGCCTCGGTGATCAATGCCTACGCGCTTTAAAATGGCTTCAACGCGTTGTTTGCGCTCACTTTTTGATATTTTTTGATACTGTAATGGTAGCTCTACGTTCTCAAATACAGTTAGCTCGTCAATTAAGTTAAAGCTCTGAAATACAAAACCGATTGATGCTTTACGTAGCTCCGACAATTGCTTTTCGCTGTACCCTGCGATGTCTGTTCCAGCAAAATCAAAGCTACCTGCACTTGGTGAATCCAACATACCTAAAATAGACAGCAAAGTTGATTTACCACAGCCAGATGGCCCCATAATCGCTAAAAAGTCACCTTCGTTTACGGTTAAGTTAATGTTACTTAGCGCTGTTGTTTCAACATCTTGAGTACGAAATACGCGGCTTAAATTAGTTAGTTTGATCATTGTTATTTTCCTTAAAATTGTAGTTGCTGTGCTTTATCAAAGTTACTGTAGCTAGAGGTAATCACTTGCTCCCCAGCATTGAGCCCTTCAAGCACTTCAAAATAGTTTTGATTCTTTTTGCCTAAGCGAATATCACGACGCACTGCTTTATCGCCACCTTGCTCAATAACATAAACCCAGTTACCGCCCGAGTTGGTAAAAAAGGCGCCACGTTTAAGCAGTAGAGCATTGTTTTTGTCACCCCCCAGCATTAACTCAATATCAATGCTTTGCCCGCGCTTAATGCTTTTGGTATTACTTGGTAAATCCACTTCAATTTGAAATTGCGACTGCTGTACGCGGCTATCAATTTTGCTCACCTTGGCGTTCACTGTGCCGCTTTCAAGTTCAATCATCACGGTCATGTCACGCTGTACTTGGTTTAAATAAAACTCATCAAGGCGTACCACTAATTTATATTCATTTGGAATATCAATTTGGCCTAATCGCGCGCCACTGTTTTTAGATTCACCAATTTCCACATCAAGCTCGCTTAGGTAGCCTGAAACAGGCGCTTTGATTAATAAATTGTCGAGATTTCGACGCGCAAACTGCAGGTTTTTTTCAAGCATTTTAGCGCTGTCTGATAACTGTGCGACTTGCACCTCACGGATTGAGTTTTCTTGCTTTTGGCGCTCAAGCGTGAGCTCTTTACGAGCGTGGTAATAATTTAAATCTTCTTCTAACTCTGCAAGTTGCTCCTGCGCTAATACGCCACTTTTAACCAAAGGTTTAGTTTGCTGTAAACGACGGGTGAGGTGCGTAATTTTTAGCTCTATTTCTAATAAGTCACGGCGTAAATTTAACCGGCTGGTTTCCATAGTCATTTGCGTATTGCGTAAAAAATTAAGCTGCTCAGTTACTTGGGCTTCGCGACTCATTACATCTAGTTGTAAGTTGGTATTGCTCAAACGCACTAGTGGTTGGCCTTTCTCAACATATTCGCCTTGCTCCACTAAACGCTCCTCAACTTGCCCACCGGCGATGGTATCAAGGTAAATACTGGTTTTTGGTACCACTTGACCGCGTAAACTTAAGGCATCTTTAAATGCACCTTGTTTCACCGTGCTAACGGTTAAGCTACTGCGTTCAATATTCTGGCTACGACCTGTATTACCTGTTTGTGTAAACCCATACGCAGCGGCAGCAACACCCAATGCCAATGCTGCAAAGGTGAATTTCTTTAAATACTTTTGGGTAAATGAGCGTTCTATTTTCTTATCCATGTTGGCCACCTTGATACAGGTTTAATAAACTAATTACCGATAGTTATTACAAACGCTGTGCCAACTTTATTTAACATTAAAATTCAATACCTTATAATTAAATGAAATTATTATTATGTTTGTAGTGTCCGTTAATAGAACACTTTTTTATTTTATAAACGTCCATTTATGGACACTGTTCCTTTTTTGTTTTAGGCTAAATAAAACTCTATAAAAATAAAAATCATGAAACACACAGGCTCGCTTTTAATTGTTGATGACAACCCCGATATTCTAATCGCCGCACGGTTATTGCTAAAGCAGCATTATCTAAGCGTTAAAACCACTGACAACCCATTTGAAATTGCAGGCATCATTAACGAGCAACGCAAAGCTGATCAGCCAATTGATGTGATCTTACTCGACATGAACTTTACCCAAGACTCCATCAGCGGCAAAGAAGGTTTTTATTGGTTAAAAAAAATCATCGAGCAAGACGCTAATATCGTTGTTTTGTTAATGACCGCCTACGGCGACATTCAACTCGCGGTGGATGCTATTAAAGCAGGCGCATCTGATTTTATTGCTAAACCTTGGCAAAACGAGCAACTACTTGGCGCTGTGGCGGCGGCTTTTTCACATGCCAAAGACAAACAGCAAGTGGGTAAGCTTACCCGTCAAAAGGACGGCCTTAATCAAGTACTCAATAATCAGCCATTTGAGTTTTTAGGTCAAAGCGCCGCTATGCAGCAGGTATTCACCACCATTGAAAAAGCCGCACAAACTGATGCCAATATACTGATCACCGGCGAAAGCGGCACAGGTAAAGAACTCACCGCGCATGCCATTCATCAAGCAAGTATGCGCCATAATCAAACCTTTATGAGTTTAGACATGGGTGCTGTGGCACAGAACCTATTTGAAAGTGAGCTATTCGGCCATAAAAAAGGCGCATTTACCGATGCCAAAAGCGATCGAATTGGTAAATTTGAGCTCGCCCAAGGCGGAAGTTTATTTTTAGATGAGCTGGGTAATTTACCCCTAGAGCATCAAGCTAAACTGCTTGCCGCATTACAAAACCGCAAAATTACACCTGTTGGCGGCAGTAAAGCAGTTGATATTGATATCCGCCTAATTTGTGCCACTAACGACAATCTTGATCAAGCTGTCGCCGAGGGGCGTTTTCGCCAAGATTTGTTATACCGAATAAACACCGTTGAAATTCGCTTACCGGCTTTACGTGAACGCAGTGATGACATCCCAATGCTAGCAGATTATTACCTCAATCATTTCGCACAAAAGTACAAGCGCAACTTAACCATAAAAACACATGATATGAGCTTACTTTGTCAATATGCATGGCCAGGTAATGTCCGCGAGCTTGCTCATGCTATTGAGCGGGCTGTTATTTTAAGTGATGGCGATAATCTTGATGTTAGCTCAGTGATTGGTAGTGCTGGTACTACTAATCATACAACCACCAATGACAACGAGGCATACGACACCTTTGATCTTGAGATACTCGAGCAGCGCACTGTGCGTGCAGCGCTAACACATTACCAAGGTAATGTTAGCCATGCGGCCAAAGCCTTAGGTTTAACGCGTGGTGCTATGTATCGCCGTCTTGAAAAGTATGGGCTATAACAATGCGCCCTCATTTATTATTAACTATTAATATTGTGGCACTTATTAGCGCCTGCGCACTCGTTAGTTATCTATTACAAAATAATGGGCTTTCAGCAACTTCGCTGTTAACTATATTAGTCACTGCGGCCTTGATAACGCATATTTTTACGCTCTTTAAGCGCCAACAAAAACAAGCAGAAATGGTGATCCGCGCCTTAGCCAATGGCGACAGCACCTTAGGTCTTGGCCAACAACATCCAATGCGCCAACAATTTGAGCAAGTAAAAACGCAAATGCAAACAGCACGCTTTAATGCCGAACAACAAGCGCAGTTTTTGCAAGCACTGCTTATTCATGTTGATTTAGCGGTTATGGTATGTGACGACAACGGCAAAGTGATTGAATCAAACCCAGCAGTCAGCAAACTACTGGGTAAAAGCTTCCAGCATCTACGAGAATTAGGCGCTGTTGGTGAACTAATTTTGAACGCCAAGAACAATATGCGAAGCACCACCTATTGGCAAAATGGCGAGCAGCACGACACGCTTTCTATCCAACTCAGTATCGCCGAAATACAAGGCAAAGTGCGTCGCGTAGTAAGCCTACAATCAATTCATGACCAACTACAACTCAAAGAACAACAAGCTTATAAGCGCTTAACTAAAGTACTTACGCACGAAATTGCCAACTCTATTACCCCGCTTTCATCGTTAGCTGATACGTGCAGCAATTTACTGCCACAAGAACTGTGTTTTATTGATATTGAAGATAAACAAGACTTACAGCTTGCACTAAGCACCTTAGCATCAAGAACGGCACATTTAGGCGACTTTATTGCTCGTTTTCGCCAAGTTAGCAGCTTACCTAAACCTAATTTAGCGCCTGAAAATTTAGCCGATATGCTAGCGCGTATTGTCACCTTGCATCAACAACAGTCGCGTGAGCTGCAAATCAATATAGAACTTACAATTAAAAGCCAGCAATTAGTGATGCTAGACAGTAGTCAAATAGAGCAAGTATTAGTAAACCTGATAAAAAATGCACTTGAAGTGTTAAGCAGCAACAAAAAATATAACGCGCAAAGCCCCGCTCAGCCAAACATCAAACTCAGCTTGGCACAAAACGCCAGCCAACAACTCTATGTTGAAGTCAGCGATAATGGCCCAGGCATCAGCGAACATGTGGTGGATATGATCTTCGTACCATTTTTTACCACTAAACAACAAGGTTCAGGTATTGGCTTGAGCCTATCAAGGCAAATTATGCTCAACCACGGCGGTGATTTAATTTATGTACCAAAACCACAAGGCGCATGCTTTAGATGTGTGTTTGGTTGAGTGTAGAACACCATTTAAGATGACTACTTATTAGAATTGGCATTTTCGCGCTAAAGCACGACCTACATAATTTCACAGCATATATCGTAGGTCGTCGTTTACGACGATAAAAAGCTTGTATTGAGCTAGTCTGTAATCCCTAATTCAACCCTTAATTGCTCAATATTTTTATGTTGCTCAAAAAAGCTCACAACGGCCTGAATTTGTTGCTGCTTTTCACCTTCAAAATTATCGGTTAGGTAATATTTAATCTCACTAAATCCCCACGTTAATTCCATCTCCTTCGGAATTGCAGTTAAGGCAGTAAACACCTCTTCAATCGTTTTATCGTCAAGCAAAAAGCGAATAAACTGCATTACAGCTAAGTTCTCAGGGTTATCTGAGTATTTTTCTGACTCAGCAACACGTGTAAGAACTTGTTCTGGCGTTTCATAAAGTAAAGCAAGCTCGGCCATATTTGCTCTTGGGTTAGCTATAGTTTTTTGAATTTCTTCATTCGAAGAGTCTTTGAACTGCTCAATCAAGGTTGTGAAGCTATTGAGTGCATCCTCAAGTTTGCCTTGCTGACCATAAGCGAAACCTTGGTTAACCATCGCTTTAGCCACCCCAATTTTAATCTCTTCATTCGACGAGTCTTTGTATTGCTCAATCAAGGTTGCGTAGCTGCTGAGCTCGTCATCAGGCTTGCCTTGCTGACCATAAGTAATGCCTTGGTTACCCATCGCTTTAGCCACTTGAATTTGAATCGCTTCATTCGGAGAGTCTTTGAACTGCTCAATCAAAGCCGCATAAGTGTTGAGCTCGCCATCAGGCTTGCCTTGCTGACCATAAGTAATGCCTTGATTAAACATTGCGTTAGCCACTTTAATTTGAATCGCTTCATTCGGAGAGTCTTTGAACTGCTCAATCAAAGCCGCATAGCTGTTGAGCTCGTCATCAGGTTTGCCTTGCTGACCATAAGTAATGCCTTGGTATAACATCGCTTTAGCCACTTGAATTTGAATCGCTTCATTTGGAGAGTTTTTGAACTGCTCAATCAAAGCCGCATAGCTGTTGAGCTCGTCATCAGGCTTGCCTTGCTGACCATAAGCAATACCTTGGTTATACATCGCGTTAGCCACTTGAATTTGAATCGCTTCATTCGGAGAGTCTTTGAACTGCTCAATCAAAGCCGCATAGCTGTTGAGTGCGTCATCAGGCTTGCCTTGCTGACCATAAGCAATACCTTGGTTAACCATCGCTTTAGCCACCCGAATTTGAATCTCTTCATTCGACGAGTCTTTGAACTGCTCAATCAAGGTTGCGTAGCTGTTGAGCTCGTCATCAGGTTTGCCTTGCTGACCATAAGTAATGCCTTGGTTAGCCATCGCTTTAGCCACCTCAATTTGAAGCTCTTCATTCGATGAGCCTTTGAACTGCTCAATCAAGGTTGCGTAACTGTTTAGCTCGTCATCAGGTTTGCCTTGCTTAGCATAAACGACACCTTGGTTTAACATCGCTCTTGCAACAAAACCCCAACTCTCTTCATTATGTATACTTTTAAAGTTTTGTATTAACTCATCATAAGATTTAAGTTCAGCATTTACATTTTGCAACATAGAATGGGCAATAGCTGTATTCCATAACAGCTGTGCATGAAATCGAGTTTGTTTTTCACTATCTTTCAAAGTTTTAATAGCTAAATTTAGATATTTTAGAGTCTCTTTATAGTTCTTTTTCCCATAACCAACACTTGCTAGGTTTGAGTATTCACGCGCAGTTGTATGCCCTTTACTTATTTTATTAGTGCTATTTTCTAATATTCTTAATGACTCAGGGTTTGGCTCTTGTTTCTCTGCAATAGACCTTTGCACATCATCAGCCGCTGCTTCAACTTCTTTTCTCTTCTCTTCGATAATCTGATGGGCTTCATCGATATATTTCTTTAAGTATTCAACCGATGCATTAGCCTCGCCCAATTGTTCTTGCAAAGAAGTCTGCGCACCTTCTAAAATTTGATTTGAATTTTCCATAATAAATTTTTTCATCTGCACGTTAGCTACATCTTCAGCTTCTTTTTTACTCTGTCTGTAGACTATGTAACCACCTCCAGCTAAAAGAACTGTCAATGTGAAAAACCACCAATTGAATGAGTCTTTCATATCTGCTGCTCGTTCATTAAAAAGGTTTGTCCGATCCGAATGTAACTTGTCCTGCACATCTAATTTAGTCTGGAGACTGGCTAGCTGTACTTTTAACTCTTGCTGCGCCGCTTCTAGGGCTTTAAAATCATTACCGAGTGATTTTTGTTGCTGTAGCTTTTCATCTAGTCGAACAAGCTGGCTTTGCATACTAAACAGTTGCTGATACATAAAATCTTGGCTATTTTGCGTATTAGCTATAATCGGAGCTGAATTTACAGGCGTTGAATTAGGTGCTGTTGTAGCAAAAGCTGCGCTAGGCAAGCCCCATAAAAAAACAAGTAGTAATAAAAAACGCATCAATCATCCCTAAAATAAATTTGCTTTGCCAAGGTTGCAGTCAAAACCACATAGTAGTCTTTTAATCTAACCGAGTTTTGTAGCACATACCACCTAAAACCAACCATTTATAAAATATTCTAAATTATATTTTTGATGCTAAATCAACCTAAATATCAGCGGGCTTACCAATATAAGCCCGCAACCAAAGCCTGCTTTAACTTGCCATGCTTTATATTTACCTGTGACTTTAATCCCTAAAAATGGGCTTAATAGATCGACACGGCGAACAGCAATAAATACCAGCCAACAAATAATGAAAGTGAGGCTGAGTATAAGTAATGGCTCTACAAAGCCACCTAATTGCAGCTTCGACAAATAAAAGGCAAGGCCAATAATTACACTTTGATGTAATAGATAAAACGGAAATACGGCTGAGTTTAATAACGCTAATTTAGGGTGATCGTGATTCAAAAAGCATTTTGCTAATGCCAGCATTAACATCACACCCACTAATCGTTGCGCGGTATACAGCATATCCATGCTGGTAATTTGCCATTGGCTCGTAGCTGGGTTTTGCCAAATCATGTGATAACCCAGCACGACAACTAAATAACCTAAAATGAATACCACTAATAACGCCTGCCAGTGACGTAGCAGTTGGCTGTAAAATGCAGGCTGCCAAGCAAGCAAGTAACCGTAAAGTAAAAACAACGCGCCCATGGGGTATCGGAATGTATCACTCGGCCAGCTCAGTTTTAAAATACACAGCGGCAATAGCAATACAATAAAAACTGTAAATAACGAGCGCTCACATAAACGCGTGATTACTGCTTGCACATGAGAGTGATGAAACAGTGGCATTGCCAACACCAGCAATAAAGTAAATTGCCACAACGAACGCAAGTACCAAAGATGGTTTACATCAACATGCGGCCAAATACCTGCTTGATAGTGCTCAAATAAAGGGTTGGTTAAATCAAAAAACAGGCTGTAAAACTGCCAAAAGGTCATTGCTAAACCAACCTCTTGGCTCATTTGCGCATAAAGCTGAATCGGCACTATAAACCAAATGCCAAACAATAAAGGCAGTAATATTTTTACACTGCGCGTAATTAAAAACATATCTAAACTAAAGCGCGCAATAATAAAGCGCAGCGCTACTCCTGAAATAAACCAGATTAGTCCCATTCGCCACGGTGACAGTAACAACATGACATTTTCAACACTGCTAGACAAATACTGGCTTTTAAAATGAAATCCCCAGTTTTGGCTGTATAACATGCCGGTGTGATAAAAAATTAATAAACCAAACGCAATCACCCGTAGCCAATCAAGATCATAACGGCGCTTTGGCAGTTCATCATGCTGATTAAATACATTTAGCCATGGCTGTAATAGCGTACGTGTTGTGTTTTTAATTACTATTTTAAGTTTCATGGTAGATTTAGCTTACGACTAATTAATAACAAATATGAACAACAATCTGCGTTAAGCAATCAGAAAAGGCTGATAAAACAGTCAGTAGGGATAAACGGTGGATATCAGGGATGATAAGTTTGGTGATCTATCACTATCTTGCTAGTCTAATTATGGTCTTTTAAAGAGTAACAATAATAATGATCTCCTTAACGCATTTTCAGCGCTACCAGAGATGGTATGCGGCATTATTTTTATCTAGTTATATTTTTATCAACAATACTATAAATGCCAGCTCAAACATTATGGAAGCCCAGCGAGATGGCGAACTCCCATTTATGATCTGGGAGCCGTTTGTATGGGAATATTCCAGCGCTATTGGCACCTTGTTGTTGTTTCCCGCTTTAGTTAGGCTATTAAAAACCCAGCCTTTTAATTGGCAAAAAATCCCCCGCTCATTACTGCTATATCTGCTGGCAAGCATTGCTTTTTCGTTATTGCATATTGGCATTATGGTCACCATTCGCAAGCTCATTTACACCGTACAAGGCATGTATTATGACTTTGGTTTGGTCTGGTTTGAATTACTTTATGAATACCGCAAAGACTTGTGGGGGTTCTTATTTTTAATTGCTGTTATTAAAACCTATCAATATGTAGTGAGCCAATTAAGTGGTGAAGCAGCACCGATCAGACAAGGCGAAGATACGCCTGAAAATTTAAATTTCGATAGACTACTGGTAAAAAAACTGGGAAAAGAATTTATTGTCCGCGTAGCACAAATAGACTGGCTTGAATCTAGCGGTAATTATGTAAATCTACATATTGATGCAAGAATTTATCCGTTACGTGCAACTATGAGCCAACTTATAACTCAGTTAGAACCGCAAGGGTTTTGCCGTATTCATCGCTCCCATGGCGTTCGGTTAGATGCGATTGAATCAATCACGCCACTACCGAGCGGGGACAGTGAAGTAAAACTTACAACCGGCAAAGTACTTAACTTATCGCGTCGCTATAAAGAGCAATTTAAGGGACAGTTAAATTCAACTACAAGTCATTCTTAACTCACGCTATGTTAAGCTAGCCTGATTTAGGTTAACCGCATTTATATTTTCGGAGTAGTTTAGTACGTGTCTTTAAATCGATTTATCCGCATTCTGCCATTGATTGTTATTTTATCCGGTTGTGAAACCACACCTGAACAGCCATCTTCACAACCTGATATTAAGGCTAACCCAAATATTGTTGTTAAAGAACAAAACGAAAATATTGAGCAAATAGCTCCCTTAAGTCCTCAGGAACTCGATGATGTGTGGCAACGTATTCGTGCGCAGCTTACATTTTCCAATTCTAGCCACCCAGATGTGCAACAACGCATTGCATGGTATTTATCTCACCCAAACTATATGGATGAAATTAGTCGCCGTGCTGAGCCTTACCTTTATTATATAGTCACAGAGGTTGAAAAGCGGAACTTACCCATAGAATTAGCGTTAATGCCGCTAATTGAAAGTGACTTTGATGCCAGTGCCTATTCGCACAAGCATGCATCTGGGCTTTGGCAATTAACGCCTGCAATTGCTAAGTACTTTAAGGTAAAAATTAGCCCTTGGTACGATGGCCGCCAAGATGTGATCGACAGTACCCGCGCTGCTCTGGATTTTATGGAGTACTTATACAAACGCTTTGATGGTGATTGGTATCACGCTATAGCAGCCTATAACTTAGGTGAAGGCCGTGTACTTAGAGCGATCAGCAACAATAAAAAGCAAGGTAAACCAACTGACTTTTTCAGTTTAAAACTCCCTCAGCAAACCAGTCAGTATGTACCTAAACTACTTGCTGCGGCACAATTATTAAAAAGCCAAAAAATGGCGTTCCCTGCAATAGCAAATAAAGATGCAATTGCCAAAATAGCCATTTCTGGCTCAGTTATTTTAGATAATAAAGCCCAATGGCAACAGTTAGAGCCCTTAAACTACGGGGTCATTCGCTTTCCGGCGATTATTGATGCACCGCATCTCGTCGTTCCTGCTAGTGAGCAAAAGCAATTTGAGACTATGATTGCTGATCAAGATTCTAACGACTACAGCCAATGGCAACATTATACAGTTAAGCGTGGCGATAGTTTGAGCGTGATCGCTAAGCGCTACAAAGTAACTGTAAGCCAACTAAAAGCATTTAATAATTTGAAAAATAGTACCATACGTATTGGTCAAAAATTAGTGCTACCGCAGTTAGCCGATACGCAAATAGAGCATAAGGTTAAATCTGGAGAAAGCTTGTGGAAAATAGCCAACCATTACAAAGTCAGCATCACTAAGCTAAAACAATGGAACAGCCTTTCAAGCGATCACTTAAAAATAGGCGATAAGCTAACCGTATTTTTATCAGCAAGTTAATAATATGAACGCTGGATAATAAGCCTATCTTCAGCGGCTATATGCAATGCTAACTGTGTTAGGCCTAAATAATTAAAGGGCTGCAATCATGCAGCCCTTTGCAAACAGTGATTAATCATCAGCTTGTGATTTAGTGTGGTACCAATTTACTGTGCGGGTCAGCATCATAATCAAACTCAGTACCACAAATACCAATCGTGTTAAGTTACTGACCATTTATAGCGACAGATAAATACAGTGATAACAAGGCGTAAATTTTGACATGTAGTTGTTCTACTTGAAAAAATTATAACGCAGTTAGCGCTTTATTTA